>JAUNIK010000008.1:8529-18675 GCA_030523505.1 Prevotellaceae bacterium
GAACCAGATAGAAATGAGAGGTATACGATGTAGACATATTGTTGTTTCTGCATTGCTGATGGTGTGTCGTCCTGTTTGTTCACATCCTCTCGGCAATGACTCTATCCACACGATTGATGGGGTAGAGATTAATGCTGTGTCTCATTCCAACGACCTCCGAAGCCTTGTTCCGCAGTATTCCATTTCATCAAAGGACTTCCAACGTCTGAACATTTCGGATATCACTTCTGCCCTACGTCGATTGCCGGGTGTGACGCTTCGCGACTATGGCGGCGCTGGAGGAATGAAGACCGTGTCGGTGCGTGGCTTGGGGGCTAGTCATACGGGAGTGGCACTCGACGGGATGATGCTCTCGGATGTGCAATCCGGACAGACAGACTTCCAGCAGTTCCAATTGACAGAAATATCATCGCTCAGTCTCTCCATTGCTGGCATCAACGATATCTTCCAACCAGCGAGAAACTTCTCGCGCGGGTCACTTATGTCGATAAGCACCACCGACAGCGTCTCGTCGAGGGTGGCGCTGGAAGGTGGCAGTTGGGGGTATCTATCACCTTCTGCACGATTGCATTATAATATTAATAAGGTGGCAATATCATTGCAGGGCGGTTATACGCGTGCAAATAATGACTACCCTTTCACTGTGGAGAATGGAATAGACACGCATCGCGAAAACCGCACCAACTCTCGCCTCTCACAGGGCAATATCAATGCATCGGCGATATGGCGCTTTTCAACGGAACGTTCACTGAAAACCCTCATCCGTCTTTACGACGATGATCGTCAACTGCCGGGAATTGTGCATCTCTATACCAACGACAACGACGAGACTCTGCGTGACCGAGGTACAATGGTGCAGACAATGCTCACGAGTCGTTTGGCATCGCGTCTATGGTTGAAGAGCGGACTGCGATGGTGCTTTGCCGAACAGGCTTATCACAATGGTATTCCGAGTGGAGGCATAAAGAGCGAGCGATACATCAACCGCGAATACTATGCCACATCCGCCCTACTCTATCAGCCTGTGAAAGATTTGGATTTCGACTATTCCATCGACTATTTCCATAACTCGATGACCACTACCCTTGCAGCCAGCCCCAATCCAAAGCGCAACTCATGGTTGCAGAGCATCGCCGGTAAATGGTCGAAGGAATGGATAAGCATCGTGGCGATGGTGCTGAACTCAAACATCGACTCAGAACACCACTGGTCGCCTTCTCTCTCGGCATCGCTGAAACCGTTCAGACATCAGGATATGCTCATCAGACTGGCGGCAAAGGACATATTCCGAATGCCTTCGATGACGGAACTATACTACTATCACATCGGTCAACCAAACCTCCGACCGGAGAAGACTCGGCAACTGAACCTTGGTGTGACCTACGCAAAGGCTATGAAGAACCTTGAGGCGAGCATCACAGCCGATATATATATTAATAAGGTGGACGACAAGATTGTGGCAATCCCGTTCAATATGTTCGTGTGGCGATATATGAATGTGGAGGAAGTGCTCGGACGGGGGGCAGACATGACTGCCTCGATTGCCTACACAACACCGTCGGTTGGTACATTCTCGCTCACCGCCAACTACTCCTTTCAGCGAACAGGCTTACACAATGTGGTGGTCGAGAAATTCGAGGGCAACCAGATTGCATACAGTCCAGTGCACAGTGGCAGCACCACCTTTGCGTGGAAGAATCCGTGGGTGAACTTCTCCATGACGCTCACAGGAGCCTCAGAGCAATGGACAAACAACGAGCACAACGGAACCGCCATGCCTGCCTATAAGGAATTGGCAGCTTCGCTGTATCGCACATTCCCACTGTCCAAACGGCAGAGCATTGCCGCCTCGCTGACAGTGCAGAATCTGTTGAACGAGCAATACTGCCTCATTGCCCACTACCCCATGCCAGGCAGAAATATAAAACTAAGTATAACATATAAGTATTAAACAATGAAGAAAATTATTTATTTTTTGATGATTGCACTCTGTGGTGCGGTATTTACATCATGCGAGAAGGAAGAAAATCATGATGATCCTATCGTTGATCCTGTTTATGGTACATGCGGAGTGTTTGTGCTCAACGAGGGCAGCTACTACAACAGTATCAAAGGTTCGCTGTCGTATCTCAACTATTCTACCGAAAGCCTTACCGACGGAATATTCCAGGCAGCTAACGGTCGTTCATTAGGTGGCACTCCAAACGATATGGTACAGGTGGACAGCCGACTATTCATCTGTGTCACCGATGAGAATCGCCTTGAGATTGTGGAGACACAGAATGCCAAGTCGGTGAGATACACAGAAATCACTCAACCACGCGAGGTGTGCGCTTCGGGCGATGGAATCTATGTGAGTAGTTACGACGGAACTGTCACCATGTTCGATTTCGAAGGCAAGCTGATGGCGAAGAGCGAGAAAGTCGGTGCTTGCCTTGAAGGTATCACTGTTCGTAATGGTTATGTGTATGTTTGCAATGCTTACAACGCTGACTACACCTACAACACGAATGTAGTGAAACTCGAAGAAGGCACCCTCAAGAAGGTGAAGGACATCACTGTGGCTTGCAATCCTACACAGATTGAATACGACGGTGGCGATATCTATGTGCTTTCTACCGGAAACTACGCTGATGTGCAGGCACAGATTCAGACCATCGACAAGGACGACAATGTGAAATATCTCTGCGATGCCACAATGATGGCTATCGACAAAAACACCGTTTATGCCATCAACGCAGTGTATGGAGGAACTCCTGAGTATTTCAAGGTAGAAACTGCTACTGGCGAGAAGACTCCTATTCTGTCAAGCGCTGCAACAGCAAATATCTACTCTCCTTGTTCTATCGCCGTCGATCCTATGAGCCAGTACATCTTCGTTGGTTCATACAATCTGGGTGCTTATGGCTATGCCGACTATGCTGCTCCGGGCTTTGTGATGCAGTTCAAGTATGACGGCAACCTCGTAAAGAAGTATGATGCCGGTGTTGGTCCAACAACATTGGTGCCACTCATTGTTGCCTTAAATAAATAATGACCACACGACTCTTTTCCCACTCATTATATGCTGTTCTTCTCCTCGCCTTGGTGGCTTGCCAAGGTGGGGAGAGAACTCATGCTTCGGCTGACGAGAATCTGCAACTGAAATACGCCGAACTAATCACCGACGAGCATCTTGCGCTTATCGGTGGCGATTATCAGCGTGTGGCCGTTGATGCCTCGGTATATAAAGGACTGATGGAGATGCTCGGTGTGGGCGACAAGTGCATTGATTTCTCCGACCAGATGAAGCCCGATGTGGAGAAGATAGCCGCCTCGAAAGCCGACCTGTTGCTTATCTCGGCCTACGAGGGTGCCGACCTGAAGAAATATGAGCGTCTGGGCATTCCTGTTGTGCAGTGCCGCGACTTCCTTGAAACGACTGCCCTCGGACGTGCTGAGTGGATGCGCTATCTCGGTCGTCTGTGGGGCGTTGCTGAGCGGGCTGACTCGTTGTTCACCGTGATAGAAGGAAATCTCTCACCACTCGATGTCCCGCAGAATAAGGAATCACGCCCATCGTTTCTTTTCGACACGATCTACGGTGCTGTGTGGTATCAACCTTCGCCGGAGAGTACCATCGGACAGTTGGTGACTATGGCTGGTGGAACGATTCCATTCCGTTCGGAGCAAAAAGGTGGCAGTCTGGCTTTGTCGAAAGAGGAGGTGCTGCTCAATGCCCGCGATGCCGACTACTGGATTGTGAGATATATGGGAAAGGAGGATATGACTCTTGCTGATTTGGCAAGAATCAACCCGATATACGCTGAATTCCAGGCGTTTAAGGAAGGGCGTGTCTTCGGGTGCAACACTTCAAAGGTTCCGTTCTACGATGAGACGCCGTTCCGCCCTGACTGGTTGCTCGATGATTTCAAGCATATCATCAAGGGCAATAACGACTCACTGCGATATTTCAAGAAAATATATTGATTATGAGACAACTGCATATCCTTATGGCATTGATAACGCTGTGCATCTTGGTGCTCGCCAACCTGTACATCGGGTCGGTGCATATACCGTTCCATGAGGTTACTGACGCTATTCTCGGGTGTCAGGACAATGACACCGTGAGGTTTATCATCGTTGAGCACCGTCTGCCACAGGCTGTTACGGCATTACTCGTCGGTGCCTCGCTCGCTGCGTGCGGCTTGCTCTTGCAGACGACCTTCCACAACCCTCTCGCAGGACCTTCGGTATTCGGCATCAGTGGTGGTGCTTCACTCGGAGTGGCATTGCTGTTGCTCGGGGGTATCGCTGGTTCGGCCAACCCAGGCGATGGACTGGTGGTGATGGGACTTGCAGCTTTCGTGGGTGCAATGTCGGTGACAGCCCTACTCCTGTTCGTGAGCAGCATGATAAAAAACAATGTGGTGCTGCTCATCGTTGGTCTGTTACTTGGATATCTCATCTCGTCGGTCATAACGATTCTCTATGTCGTTGCCGATCCTGAGAGCCTTCATCAGTATATGGTGTGGGGCATGGGCGACTTCTCATCGGTGAGCCACAACCAACTCGTGCCTCTCGGAGTACCAACGGTGGTATTCCTCATCGTTGCTCTGTTGCTGGTGAAACCGCTGAATGCAATGCAGATGGGCGACAACTATGCTCAGAACCTCGGCATCGACATCCGCAGGGTGCGCAATCTGGTGCTGCTGGTTGTCGGAGTGCTCACTGCTGTCTCCACCACATTTTGCGGTCCGGTGGCTTTCCTCGGACTTGCCGTTCCACACATCACAAGACTCATAATTCGAACATCCGACTATCGTGCATTGCTTCCTGCAACGCTATTTATGGGAGCCTTCACAGCCCTTGTGTGCAATCTGATATGCGTCATTCCGTCGGGCACATTGCTACCGTTGAATGCAGTGACACCACTGGTGGGAATACCGGTGATAATATATGTGATAATGAAAAGATAAAGCACATACTGTAATAAATCGCACCGTTTTTTTGTTTTTATATATTTTTTTACTACCTTTGCTATCAGAAAAGGTATTATTACTAACAAAGTCACATATAAATATATAAAAACAAATACATATGGAACTCGCAATTTACTACTGCTACTTCGCGTTATTGATCTGCGCTCTTGGATATACTACATTCCGACTGGTATCTAACGGCAAGAAACATCAGGCTGTCATCGTCGTAGCAATAAGTTGCGTCATATTGTGCCATTTCTTCTAGATGTGGTATAAGATGATCTATCGCCCTGACTTCGAATTTTCCGGAGGTATGCTCCGATTGACCAACTTAATCACATCAATAATCATTCCTCTCGTATATACTTACACAAGCCGCCAGTTCCATATCCGCCTGTTGAGTGCCACGACATACTGCCTGTATGGCATCGCCTTGGTATGTGTCTTCGAGAGTATGTATCTCACCCTGGATAACATCTTCCCTGCCGAACCGATTGACCGCCCTCATATCCATATCTATCTGAAAGGTCAGGAAATTCTCTATTGGAACATCTACGAGGTTGCGCTGTTCTTCCAGGCACTGATGGTATCGCTGAAGATCTACAAACTGCGCCGTAAGATGAGACGTGAACGCTGGTCGCTCACCAAGAACGGTATGAGTTACCTTGCTGTCGTACTAACAGCAATGATTCTTGCTCTTTTCCTCGCCCTGCTGCCTGACAATGCGTGGAACTCGGTAACAACGGCTTTGTATATGGGTTCATACACCGTCTTAGGCGTGGTATTGCTGTGGATGATTGCCAACGGATACGACAAATACGCTATCGTCAACGAGCATAACGAACCAGAATATCTTGAGGTTGCTCCAAAGGTGAACAGCATGAAGGCAAACTTCGAACGACTTGTGCTCGAAGAGAAGATATTCCTCAACACACAGTTGTCGCTTACTGATGTGTCGCAGATGCTCGGCACCAACCGCACCTATGTTTCAAAGATGGTCAACGAATCATACGGTGAGTCGTTCTCAAACTATATCAACCGTCAGCGTCTGGAGTATGCTAAGGCATATATGGATGAGCACCCTAACTCAAAGATCGAGGTTATAGCCAACGAGTGTGGTTTCGGCAGCACATCGTCGTTCAACAAATATTTCAAGAGCGTTGTCGGTGTCACCCCATCGGCTTGGATCAAGGGTGAACGCCCATCTGTTGTAACAACAGAAACAGAAGAATCCGCCCACTCAAACTCCCTTGAAGATGAGTAAAAAGGCCTCCCTCCCATCACGGGGAGGGCTGGGAAGGGGTCTCCTTTTTTGCGTGTGAAGGGCGTAAAATGGTAAAAAAATGAGTAAAAAATACAAAAAAAGCACCATTTTTACCATCCGACACTTTATTTGTTAATCTTCCAAATATTTTTTTCTTCTATTATATAGCAATTGAGTAATTTTGCGGCAGAAAATTTAAAATCCCGTAAAAACCTAATTGTTATGAAAAAAATCAGTTTTCTTGTTATCGCAGCAATCTCAATGCTGATGGTAGCATGCTCAAGCAACAAACCAGTAGAATCAACAACTCAGTTCCGTTTCCATGACGGCGTATTCCGCATCGCTCATGTAGCTGATGTACACTATGGATGTACAGAAACCGAGAAACTCGCCATGTTCAAGGACATGATCATGAAGACCGCCGAGAACGAGAAGCCAGACATCTTCGTCCTCACAGGCGACCTTGTTACAGGTGGTGATGATGCACGCCAGGGCTGGCGCAATATGATAGAGGTGTTCGACGGTACTGGTCTTCCTTGGGCTGTTGTTCTCGGCAACCACGATGCTGAAGCCAACGAGGATGTTACTGCCGATACTATCTTCGACATTCTCAAGAGTGCAAAGAACATAGTAAATGTGGAAGGTGCAGCAAAGGTATATGGTCATGGCAACAAGGCTCTTCCTGTGCTCCATGCCGACAACGACTCTGTTGCTGCTGTTGTTTATTGCATCGACTCTAACGACTATCCAAAAGAGGGCGACAAGTGGTATGGCCTTTCTTATTATGATGTTATCCACGAGGATCAGGTTCAGTGGTATATCGACGAGAGCAACAAGTTCAAGGCAATGAACGGCGGTGTGCCTGTTCCATCTGTAGCTTATTATCATATCTGTCTTCCTGAGTTCAAGGATGTTGCACTCGATCCTAACCACCACGGCATGTTCGGCGAGGCTTGCTGCCCTGCTGATGTCAACACTGGTTTCTTCGATAAGATTCGTTACCAGGGCGACATGATCGGTATGTTTGTTGGTCACGACCACACCGACGACTATGTTGGTATGTATAAGGGCATCGCTCTCGGTTACGGCCGTCAGTCGGGCGTTGAGGATGAGAACGACACTACTGCTCCAATGGGTGTTCGTATGGTTGAGTTGAAGGAAGGCAAGCGTGAGTTCGATACATGGGTTTACACCGTTAAGACTGGTGAACTCGACAAGTGGTACTATCCTTCTGGCCTTTCATCAACCTACGAGAAGGATCTTATGCCAGCACAGAATGTAGAGGTTGGCGAGAACGGTGTGAAGTATGCTTACTATGTGAACAGCACAGAGAAGGTGCTCACCAGCGTTAACGATATCTGCAAACCTGCGAACAAGGTTGAAGAGGGCATCACCGAGAAGATTGATGTCAGCAAGGCAAAGCAGGAAGACTGGTATGGTTTCGATTTCGACACCTATGTAAACATTCCTGAAAGCGGTGCTTACAAGATGGTACTCACATCAGATGATGGTAGTGTGCTCTATCTCGACGGTAAACTCATCATCGACAATGATGGTAGTCATGGTGAACTGGCTGTTCCTCGCTTCATTGGTCTTGAGAAGGGCTTGCACCATCTCCAGGTGAAGTATCTCGAGAACTACTCTGGCAACCAGGTATCAGTGAAGATCATGGGTAAGTCAATGCCTGAGATGGAAATTCCTGCTGAGTGGTATTTCTTGAAGAAGTAGAAGACCCTCTCCCCTCGCGCTTCGCGCTCTTCCCTCTCCCGTTTCGCTACGCTAGGGCGAGGGCGTTGAAATGCCCCGTAAGCGTGAATAAAAAATCAATAAATCAAAAATCATCCAATCATAAATGAAAAGGTTTCTTTCAATAGCATTGATGACTCTCGCAGCCATGACATTCATGAGTTGCAGTCATGATTCAACACCAAAGGCCGACCATGTTATATTCGTTGGTATCGACTGTTTCGGTGCAAGTACACTGCAGCGTGCAGAGACGCCAAACATCAACCGACTGATCGACAACGGTGCTATACAGCTGTATTCGCGTTGCGTCCGTGAGACATCAAGTTCACAAAACTGGATGAGCATCCTCTCTGGAGCAAGCATCGAGATGCACGGTGTCACCGGCAATGCGTGGGACTATGAAACACGTGTCATCGAACCAGCAGTAAAGAACAATAAGGGCATGTTCCCTACCATCTTCGACCATATCAAGGACCAGCGTCCTGATGCCAAGGTGTATGCATTCTATAACTGGAAGAGCCAGGACAGAATGTACGATACATCCCGCTTCGACAAGACTCAGTCTTGGGGTGGCGAAGAGAATGATGCCGAAGTGATGGATACCGCCATCGAGGCTTATGTAGCCGACCAGCCTGAGTTTATGTATGTATATCTCGGTAAGGTGGATCATATCGGTCACACGTTCGGCAATGAGTCTGACACCCTCATGACATGCATGAAAGAGGCTGATGCAATGGTGGGCAAACTCGTCAACACCCTCGAAGAGAAGGGCATGATGAAGAACACCGTCATCATCCTTACCGGCGACCATGGTGGTTTTCACTACGGTCATGGCGGTGACACTAAGTCAGAACTCGAGGTTCCAATCATCGTCTATGGCGAAGGCGTGACAAAGGGTAAGTACATCTCTTCTGTCGGCATGAACTTCGATGTAACGGCTACTATCGCTGGTCTCATGGGCATTGAACTCCCATCCGAGTGTCGTGGTCGCTTCCTGAAAGAGGCTTGGGAACCAAAGGACGAGCAGTGCTATGTTCCAATGCCAATGATCCGTCCTTTCGGTGGTATGGTGAAGAATGGCGAGACAGTCACACTTACCTGCGACTGGCCTGACGTAGATGTTTACTACACTCTCGACGGCACTGAGCCTACCAAGGATTCTCAGCACTACACCGAACCATTCGCATTGCCTGAGTCAACAACAGTGAAAGCCGTGGCTTACAGAAACGGACAGTACAGCGAGGTTGCAAGTTGCTTCCTGTATGCTGGTGCTATGGATGGAGCGGCATGTATCAACTACCGTCTGTTCCGCAACTACAAGGGTGAGGTTCTTCCTGACTTCGGTAAGATTGGAGCAACTGATGCTACTGGTACCATCTCTGTATTCACCCTCGACGAACTGCCTATCGCTGCCGATGAGGATGATGTGGCTGTGCTCATGACATCTAACATCGTAATACCAGAGGATGGTATATATCGTTTTGCACTTACTTCTGATGATGGTGCACGACTGCTCATCGACGGCAAGGAGGTGGTAGATAACAACGGTTCGCACTCTGCCGAAACAAAGTATGGCACAATAGAACTGACCAAGGGCAACCATCCTATCGTAATAGAATATTTCGAGGATTGTGAAGCACAACTCCTTGAGTTGATGTTCTGCAAAAACGGCGAAGATCTGCGTCCAGTGACAGTTAAGGATTTAGCCCTGTAAGAAGCCTCACCCCCTAGCCCAAAGGGCTCTTCCCCCTCTCCCACAAGGAGAGGGGAGTGAAATGCCCCGGAGATTGATAAAAAATTAATGGATAATTAATGTCCAGATTAATGGTAATTAATGTTCAAAAATAATTATCATCATTCTTTACTTAAGTTCTTTTGATTCTTGTTTACATAAAATCTGTAAATCATAAATGAAAAAGGTATCATCAATTCTGTTGGCTCTTGTTGCTCTCTTCGGGTTTGCAACAAAGAGCATGGCAAACGAAGACCCAGTGTTGCAGTTCAACAAGAACGGCAAGTTCAAGGTGGTGTATTTCACCGATACTCACATCAGCTGGGATGAACAGCCAAAGATGGAGTTAGTACTCAACCAATGCCGCATGATGCTACGCGAGGAGAAACCTGACCTCGTGATTTTCGGTGGTGACATCGTTACCGGTTCACCTGGTGCTGCAA
>JAUNIK010000408.1:0-2560 GCA_030523505.1 Prevotellaceae bacterium
AGGACTCTCAGGCGTAGGTATCTCGTTCGGGGCCGACCGTATCTACGATGTCCTCAACCAGCTCGAGCTCTATCCACAGGATGCGATGAATGCCACACAACTGTTGTTCATCAACTTCGGTGCTGCCGAGGCCGCTTACTGCTTGCCACTGGCTGCAGCAGCACGTCAGGCCGGCATCCGCACAGAGGTTTATCCTGACTCGGTGAAGATGAAGAAGCAGATGTCTTATGCTAATGCCAAGAACATCCCATTCGTAGCCCTTGCCGGCGAGAGTGAGATGGCAGAAGGAAAGGTGACACTGAAGAATATGACCACCGGCGAGCAGAAGCTTGTGGGCGTAGAGGAACTCATAAAGGAACTAAGAGCCTAACCCCCAACCCTTCCCAAAGGGAAGGGAGTAAAATGGTTCTATCACTGTAAAAGATAAATAATATATAAGGAGCATTCCAATTGGAGTGCTCCTTTGTAGTATGCTATATAATCAAGTTGCCTATTTGATAAACCACAGCGGATATGCACCACGCGAGGATTGTGGTGTAACCGGCCACGAAGACAGCCCATTTCCATTTGCCTGTCTCGCCCTTGATGGCTGAAATCGATGCCACGCAAGGGAAGTATATCAACACAAACAGCAGGAAGCAGAATGCTGCGAGTGGCGTGATACCATCGTTCTCCATCTGCTGGCGCATACGTTGGTATTTCGATGTGTTCTCCTCGCTGAACGAGTCGTCATCGCCAAACGAGTCGTCGTCGGAATAGAGCACACCCAGTGTCGATGCTACAATCTCCTTTGCACCCACACCCGACACAAGACCTACATCGAGCTTCCAGTTGAAGCCCATAGGAGTGAATATCGGTTCGATGGCCTTGCCTATATGTCCGATATAACTCTGTTCCTGTTGCTGCTGGCGCGAAAGACTCTCATTATGAGGGAAATAGCCCAAAGCCCACACCACGATACTTGCCACGAGGATGATACCACCCATCTTCTTCAGGTACTGCTTTCCCTTCTCCCATGTGTGACGACCGATGGCTTTCAGCGTTGGGAAACGGTAAGGCGGCAACTCCATAACGAATGGTGAATCATCGCCCTTAACAACGAAACGGCAGAACACACGACTCATTATTATCGACAGGAACACGCCGATGACATACAGCGCGATGAGAATAAGCGAGCGATACTGCGCCGCGAAGAATGTGCCTACTATCATAATATAAATAGGTAGGCGCGCTGAGCAACTCATGAGTGGCAGGATGAGCATTGTCACCAGTCGTGAGCGGCGCGATTCTATCGTGCGGCACGCCATGATAGCCGGTACGTTGCAACCGAAACCCATGATGAGCGGTATGAACGACTTGCCGTGGAGGCCCATCTTGTGCATGAGCTTGTCCATGATGAACGCCGCGCGAGCCATATATCCCGAGTCCTCCATAAACGAGATGAAAGTATAGAGGATGAGAATCTGCGGCAGGAACACGATGACCGATCCCACACCGCCGATGACACCATCAGTGAGCATGTCCTTCAACATTCCGTCAGGCAGGAGCATCGACACGATGGTGCTGCAGCCATCGACACCCATCTCTATCCAGTCCATAGGATACTGGCCCAGGGTGAATGTGGCATGGAACATGAGGAACAGGATAAGCACGAACAGCGGAAAACCGATGATTCTGTTTGTGAGCAGTCGGTCGAGCTTATGGGTAGTCTTGTATGTGTCCTTCTTCACACCGGTCTGGTGCTTCGCCTCCTTCAGTGCACCGCGGATAAATCCGTATTTGGCATCCATGATAGCCGTCTCGGTGTCTTCGTGCATCTCCTCGCGCACACGCTTGTCGGCAACAACCGTCTCATAGAATATCTCTTCGGCATGAGGCAGATGACTGACATATTCCTTTATGTCATTGTCCCTCTCCAGCAGTTTGATAGCAAGGAATCGGGTAGAGTACTTCTCGCGAACGTTTGGCACCTTCTTCAGGTATTTCTGTATGTGCGAAATGCCGTCCTC
Organism: Prevotellaceae bacterium; assembly: GCA_030523505.1. Classification (GTDB taxonomy): domain Bacteria; phylum Bacteroidota; class Bacteroidia; order Bacteroidales; family Bacteroidaceae; genus Prevotella. The sequence continues at coordinate 2,010 of JAUNIK010000408.1, forward strand.
AATCTCATGCCCGTGGTTGATGTGGATATGACGGTAGTTCTCGATGGTACCCTCGCGGTTCTCATAGATGCGGATGATGGTATGAAACAGTTCCTGCACGCCTCGGCCTTCCTTGAACGAACAAGGAATCATTGGCACACCCATCAGTTGGGCGAGAGTGTTCACCTCGAGGCGGTCGCCGCGTTTCTCGCACTCGTCGTACATATTCAGTGCACACACCATTCGCAGGTGCATGTCGATAAGTTGGGTGGTGAGGTAAAGGTTGCGCTCGATGTTGCTGGCGTCCACCACATTCACGATGACATCAGGCACCTGCTCTACAATCTGCTTTCTCACATATAGTTCCTCTGGCGAGTATGCCGACAGCGAGTATGTGCCAGGCAGATCGACGAGTTTGAAGGTATAACCCTCAAACTCTGCCACACCTTCCTTTGCATCTACCGTCACACCGGAATAGTTGCCCACATGCTCATGAGCACCCGACGCGAAGTTGAACAGCGATGTCTTGCCGCAGTTCGGGTTGCCCACTAGTGCCACCTTGATGATATGGC
>JAUNIK010000408.1:2570-2960 GCA_030523505.1 Prevotellaceae bacterium
GGTTTTCGGTCCATTCCTTTCCGATATATGCGGTGTCGCACGACAGCTGGTCAGGATATTCCGCATCCTGTATTATCTGCGACTCATCAGGCAGGCACACCTCAATCATGTCGGCCTCAGAATGACGCAGACTGACCTCATAACCCATGAGTTTGTATTTCACCGGGTCCTGGAGTGGGGCGTTGAGGAGCACCTCAACGACATTGCCTTTGATGAATCCCATTTCCACAATGAGATTGCTGAAACCGCCGTGGCCTGTCACCTTCACAATGACAGCACGATCACCAGTATGTAAATCAGATAATTTCATGTTACAAAGTTAGCAATATTTATCGCAACTCGCAAGTGTTTACTTCTAAATACCTATTTATAGGTATCGTCTATGCACTC
>JAUNIK010000409.1 GCA_030523505.1 Prevotellaceae bacterium
ATATCGGGAAAAAGCAGTACTTTTGCAGACGAAATATTTTGAAACAACTAAAAGGGTGTAATATATGATTAAATACCAAATTCCGAATCTGCCCTTGATGATTGATGTAGAAACGAAAGCCGTTCTGAAGCAGTTGGCACGTTCGAATCGTGCATTGGCGGAACTAAAGGGTGTGGCAGGAACGATTCCTAATGAGAATATCCTGATTAGTAGCCTGACACTCCAGGAGGCGAAGGACAGTTCTTCGATTGAAAATATCATTACAACTCAGGATGATTTGTATAGGGCAGACCTTGCCATAAAGGATTTTGCTGTTTCGCCTGCCGCTAAAGAGGTGCAAAACTACCGTGAGGCGATTTTTCATGGTTTCCAAATGGTAAGGCAGCATAAGTTGTTGACGAATAACAATATCATTTCGATACAGAATGTTCTGAAGCATACGAAGGGAGGTTTCAGAGTTACTCCGGGTACTTGCCTGAAGTGGGATGACGGAATGATTATATATGAACCGCCTCAGCATCCTGAGGACATCGTGAGATATATGGGAAATCTGGAGGCGTTTATCAATACCCCGGATTTGTCGGATTTGGATCCGTTGGTGAAGATGGCTATCATACACCACCAGTTTGAGAGCATTCATCCATTTTCGGATGGTAATGGTCGCACGGGCCGTATTGTAAACATCCTATATCTTGTAATAAACGACTTGTTGGATTTACCTATTTTGTATCTGAGTCGTTTTATCACGCATAACAAGGGGGAGTATTACCGCCTGCTGCAGGCTGTGAGAGATGGTGGTGAGGACAATGCTAAAGAATGGGAAGAATGGATTCTATTCATTCTGAAGGGCGTTGAGGAGACTTCGATTGAGACAACTGCCATGATTAAGGCCATTTCGAAGATGATGGCGGATTACAAAGCTGTGTTGAAGCCTCTGTTTGGCACTACATACAAGCATGAGTTGCTGAACAACCTGTTTTTTCATCCATATACTAAAATAGAGTTTGTTTGTAATGATATGGGAGTGCAACGCAAGACGGGTGCGAAGTATCTGGATATGATTGTAGGTGCTGGTCTGCTCAACAAAATCAAGATTGGCAGGGAAAACTACTACATCAACAAGCGTCTGTTTGAACTGTTCCTGAACCACTCTGAGGCGGTGAATATAGAGGATGTTGACATCATTCGTACGGAATAATATGTACCCGAAAAAGCAATATTGGGTACATGTGTCTGCTAATATGTACCCGAAATGGTGTTTTTGGATACATAAGGAGAGGCAAGAGGCGGGTTCCTAATCCGCCTGGACGAACGAGTAAACGCAAGCGGTGTGGCGAGAGTTTTTAGCGATAGCGATAGCTAAAGACCTCGGAGGAACAGCAGGAGGAGGCGAGCAAGGAGGAGAATGAGGGCGATGGCTCCAATCCAGCTGAGGAGTTTTGCATACCAGGGCACATGGCGTTCGACTTGGGTTTCTACTACTCGGACTTCATAAGGTATGCTGTCGATCTGAGTCTTATAGACCGTGTCGCGAAGGAGGCGGTAGCGGTACTCGTACTTTGTGCGATCGAGATAGATGGTGTCGGACTGCTGATAGACTTTCTGCCAGTGGTCGATGTAGATGGAGTCGTAGTGCAACTTGTTGATATAGACAGTGTCGCGGGTCACATGCTCTGCCACTTGCAGGGGGCGATGGGAGGCACATCCTGTCAGCACAAGGGCTGACAGGAGTGCGAGGATGAGGGTTTCAAGCGCCAAAAGGGTCGATTTCATTTGCTGCCTCCTTTCTGCATGAAGTGGATGACCTGATGGCGGTTCTTGCTCTTGTTGGCTCGGCAGGAGACGTGGATCCAGTAGATGCGACGGTCGGTGGTCTCCTTGATGAGCTGGTCGTAGTCGCAATTGCTCATGATCCAGGTGAACCATCGGTCAAGGATGTCGGTGTTGGTGAAGCGCTGGCCTTGCGCGCCCTTGAAGTCATAGAGGGGGATGCGGATGTCGCAGGCTTCGCCAAGAGTGTGCTGTGAGGAATAGACTCCTCCAACCTTGATGTTGAGCAGGTTGCATCTGTAACCGCTACTTATTATTATCGGTTGCTGAGCGAAAGCTCTGAGGGGCTCTAGGATCTCTTTGCACAACTGCTGGAGGGCAGGGATGTACTTTGACGGAACGCTATTGTCGATGCCAAGACGGGTGGCAGTGGCTGAGCGCTCGAACTCGGATAATGAGAAATGTTCTGAAAGCTTCATAATGATGTAAATTTTAAAACAAACACGAATAACAAGAATCTAACGAATAGTAAGCGTGACTTCATTGCCTCGCTCGAGGTTCTTGCGGATGCGGTCATAGAGATTGTCGAAGGTGAATCGGGAATGCTTGAGGCAGCCGGGGACGAGGTATTCGCCTACGAGGATGCTGCCGTCTTTGCGATTATAGACGCCATTGCCGGGGCAGAGCATCGGGCAGACGCGATTATTGATTACTGATGACTGATTACTGATAGGTCTGATCAGGGGCATCTTGCGGGCATACTGGCGGCAATGGGCGATGGTTATGGAATAGGTGCCTGGGGGCAAGGCGGTATGCGCATTCTCAGCACAGTCGCAGATGCGGATGCCGTCGATTGAGAGCTGACCGTCGATGGTCGCAGGCTTGTAGCGATATCGGGTGATAAGTATGTGCATAAATAATATCGATTAACAAATTAACATTTTAACTTTTTCAGATATGCCTAGGAGAAGTCCTTGCAGTCGGCAGGCAGAAAAACACGCACTTCAACAAATATGTGATGGGCAACATCATCCACTTGCTCATGAGCAAAGTGCTGAAAGGCAATGCCACCGACCTTTGCAAAGCGTTGGAAGGTGATGAAAAGCACCATATCCGTCAAGAGATGGGCTATGATCCTGCCGAAGAGATCCGCTCTGCAGTTTCTGCTCTCTTTA
>JAUNIK010000410.1 GCA_030523505.1 Prevotellaceae bacterium
CCGTATTGGCATCCACATTTTCTTCTGTTTCCTGAGCCATCACACCAAGACTCAAGAGAGTTAAAATTGCTGTAAGTAATGTTCCTTTCATTATTATAATTATTATCTTTTCACTCGTCCTGTTCGAGTTTTTGCGAGTGCAAAGGTACTGCGATTCCCATAAATTGGCAATACCTAAAAATAATGAAAAGCCCTTTAGCTCTTGCAAGTTTCAGGGAAAATGACTACCTTTGCAGCGTAATTTAAAAATACGCTGCAAGAACAATGAAAAAACTCAAGATGTATGAACCCAGCGACAAGATGATAACGCTGATAAAGGATAACTATAGTGTGCTGCAGGCCTTAGGTTCGTTCGGCATAAACCTCGGTTTTGGCGACAAGACCGTCAGCGAGACATGCGAAATGAACGGTGTCGACACCTACACCTTCCTGGCTGTGGTCAACTTCACCATAAACAATTACTCCGGCTTTGAGGACGACGAGCAAATCAGCGTCCCTACCCTCTTACACTACCTCAGGGCCAGCCACACATACTATCTCGACTTCCAGCTGCCTTTTATTCGCAGCGAGCTGCAGGAGAGCATCAGCGATGGCGATGCCCTGGGAAGGCTCATCATGAGGTTATACGACGAGTATGCACAGGAGATTCGCCGCCACATGAAATACGAGGAGAAGACACTCTTCCCCTATGTGGAATCCCTGCTCGACGGCCAGCCGATGAACGACTATAACATCGACACCTTCTCCAAGCACCACGAGCAGACAGACAAGAAACTGAGGGAACTGAAACTCATGATTATCAAGTATCTGCCTACTGATTCCCAAAGCAACAACAAGCTGACAGCAACCCTCTATGACATCTACAACAACGAGGAGTGGCTGTGCCAGCATGCCGAGGTCGAAGACCATATCTTCACCCCAGCCATCAGGCGTTTGGAGAGACTCACCAAGCAGGATGACGTATCAAAGAATATCTCCGCTATGGTATTCAAGAGCGGACAGGACAACAGCGAGGCACTCTCCGACCGCGAGAAAGATGTCATCATCGGTGTTGTTCAGGGCTTGCTTAACAAGGAGATTGCCGACCGTCTGTGCATCTCGGTAAACACTGTCATCACCCACCGTCGCAACATCGCCAAGAAACTGCAGATTCACTCCCCCGCCGGCCTCACCATCTACGCCATCGTCAACGGCCTCGTTGACATCTCAAGTGTGAAACTGTAATCCGATACGCCGTCTCGCAGTCATTGACACGTCGTTTCGTGCCCTTCGATACGCCGTCTCGTGAAGAGCCGTATGACGCCCAATGACTTTTCCTGATTCGACTAGACACTTTTTCTATTTATAAACTAATTTAATAGACAGATGTTTACATGTCGTACTAATCTAATAGACATTAGTGAAAAAGCTGTATAGGTTTTGCTTCCACCCAAGCCAAATTTGGACGTACAGAGCTGGGATTTGTTGCTTTGCTCTGCAAAGATACGACATTATTTTCATTCTCTGTCTCTTTTTTAGGATTTTTTTTCTTTTTCCACTTTTTTTCCTGCATTCCCCGCTCCAAATGGACAACAGCCGGTACCTTGTAGCCAATGCTCATATGTGGGCGACGGTTGTTGTAGAAATGGATGTAACGTTCGATGACTCCATAGGCGTGCTCATAGGAATCGAAGCGGGTACGATAGATGCTTTCCACCTTTATTATACCATTGGAGCGCTCTGCGATGGCATTGTCCGTAGGCTTGTAGTCCTCTGTCATGGAAATGGTGATGTGGTGCGCCTTGAGCATAGCTACATATGCATCGCAGCAGTACTGTACGCCACGGTCGGAGTGATGGATCAGCCCCTCCAGCACATCGCTGCCGCACATCATGACAGCCTGGTCAATCGCCATCTTCAGAGCCTGCATCGTAATGACTGCCTTTAGTGTCCTGGCTAGTGCCCAGCCCACAATTTTGTGCGAGTAGGCATCGGTGATGAGGTGCAGGTAGCACACTTCTCCATCAGGCAGGGCTATATAGGTGATATCGGCCACCCAGAGCTGGTTGGCAGCAGTCGGGACGAAGCCCTTTATCAGGTTTTTGTACTTGTGGTAACGGTGGTTGGAATTCGTCGTGTGCCGTGGTCTAGGCTTGGAAAGCATCAGCCCTCTGCGTCGCAGCATCACAAAGAAGCGGTCACGCCCGGGGACTAAGTCACGTCCGAACATGTTTATAAGCATCAGCCACAGTTTGTAGCCTCCTATGCCAGGATCCTCCTTGCGGATTTCCATGACGGCACCGATGGCCTTACGCTCATATTCAATATCTTTCTCAATGTCGACCTTCGACTGGTAGAAGGCCTGACGACAATGGCCAAACAGCCGGACAACGAGAGCGACCGTCAGGCCGCGCTCGAAGACCAGCTCCATTGCTACTTGGCCCCAGATTTTTTTCGGATTGGAATGTCGAAATACTCTTCGGCCTTGTCTATCATCATGTCGCGCGCCTGAGTCTCCAGACGGGAGAACTCCAGCGCCTTCTCCAGGTCACGGATGCGCTTCTTAAGCTGTGCATTCTCTTCCTTGTAACTGTCCTTGCTGCGATTTGCCATGGCGTCATCAATTGAGGTTCCTGGCTGCAAAGGTAATGAAAATTTTTCAGAACAGTACATTTTAGTCCATCTGAAGAACGTAGCACGGCTTAGTCCATGCTTATTTGCAAAGGAATACATACTCATACCTGACTCAAAATACTCACTAAGCATTTTTAAACGATAAGACTCATCATAACAGCTATGATGACCCAGAATTACTTTTGTCATAGTTATACACATTTTTAATTGTTACTAAATGTGTCTACCTATATCAGTATAAGTCATCTTTCAATAACGTGCCTCTGGCGAGCCACCGCTGCCGCTGAAAAGCGTGGCTCGAGCCAAACAATCGAATGGCACGAGCCA
>JAUNIK010000411.1 GCA_030523505.1 Prevotellaceae bacterium
ATCTTTCAGCGTCAAAGCCACTGATTTACAAGCAGTTAAGTAAGAAAATGAAAGATGAAAGATATTTGCAAAAATAAAGTGCGAGCCTTTCGACCCGCACCTTATTATATTTAAAGGAGTGAAGTATTACTTCTTTGCACCGAATGACCACCAGGTACACTCTGACCAGCCACCTGTACCCTCAGGAGCATAGATGAGAATCATCTTGTCCTTAGAGATGTAACCGATCTCGAATGCTGTTGGCTGGAAACCTTGCTTATTAATAGCGTATGGCCAAAGGATTGCACCCTCAGTTGTCTTAAGAGTTGCGTTGAAGCCACCAGGTGTAGCACCCTTCTCAATGCTCCATGAGCCCTCACCGAGTTTGTTACCATCCTTATCGAACTTAGCGATGATACCATCCTCACCGAATGTCATGAATGAAGACTCGTACTCCTCACCAGTGATCTTACCTGCTGCTGAGTGCTGAAGCTGGCTGCTGAAACTACCTGTAGCAGTTCCGCCTTCAACACCACAGCCCCACCAAGCACCGTTGATAGCGCCAGAACCGTCCTGAGGACCTGCCTGATAACCAGCGTTACCCCATACAGCACCACCTTCTACTGCTGTTGGAGCCCAGCCCCACTTTGGAGAAGTGGTAAGGTAGCCAGCGAGGTCATCGTTGCTTGAGAACGACCACCAAGTACACTCTGACCAAGAACCTGTACCAGGTGCAGCATAGATAAGAACCATGCGGTCAACAGAGAGGTGAGCAACCTCGAAACGAGTTGGCTGGAAACCATCTTTGTTAATAGCATATGGCCAAAGGATTGCACCCTCAGAAGTATTGAGATAAGCAACATTAAGGTTAGCATCAATAGGCTCACCGTTATTGTAGTCATCGATAGAGAATGAACCAGTACCGAGCTTGTTGCCATCCTTGTCAAACTTATCTACAGTACCATCCTCGTTGAACTGCATATAAGATGTTGAGTACTCCTCACCAGTGATCTTACCTGCTGCAGAGTGCTGGAGCTGACTGCTGAAACTACCAGTAGCTGTTCCATCTTCAACACCACAGCCCCACCAAGCACCGTTGATGTTCTCAGAACCATCCTGTGCACCAGCCTGGTAACCACCATTACCCCAAACAGCGCCACCTTCTACTGCTGTTGGACACCAGAACCACTTCTTTGAACCTGAGTTAGAGCAGAAAAGCTTCATCTCTGTTGAGAGGTCTGTTGCAACCTTTACAGTTACCTGTGTAGAAACTGTTACAGAAGAACCATCATACTCACGAGTACGGAAGTAAACTGTCTGAACAGGCTCTGAACCACGAGCAGGAGTAAGAGGGAAAATACCATTTGGCTTACCCTTAGAAAGAATCATTTCAGCACCCTTGCTGTTGATATAGTAAACCTCAACAACCTTACTTGGGCTTGTAGCGAACTCGACATAGTTACCGTCAGCACTCTTTGTATAAGTACCATCAGCATTCAAGTCGTACTGATTCACAATATTTACTGTCAGCTCATCAGCACTAACAGTCTGGCCACTCCAATCCTTGTTGTCGATCTGTGGATCGCAAGCAGTGAACAATGCCGCAGCAGCCATCATTACGAATATATACTTTTTCATTGTTGTATCTAATTTATTGATGAATTAATTACCACTGGCTGTATTCACTTGAAGCATCAGTCCAACCTGGGTTCTGAACTACAGTCTCAAGAGCGATCTGGCTCTCTGGCATCTTGTGGAAACCAGCAGTTGCCTTATAACGAGCAGCGTAGCCTCCGTTGTGAGCTGTATTCTTTGTTGCTTCACCACCAACATAGATGTTAGTATTTGTCTGCTTCTCAAGAGCAGCAGCAGCGATGTGCCAACGGCGGATGTCATTCCAGCGGATACCCTCACAAGCAAGCTCCCAACGACGCTCGTTCTGGAGGGCCTCAAGAGAATAATCAACAGGTTCAAGACCTACACGGTGGCGTACCTCATTAAGACCCTTAGCGTCTTCGTACAACTCAGACCACATCAAGAGGACATCAGCATAGCGAAGGAGTACAAGGTCATGGATGTTACCAAGCTGGAAGTTGTCAGCACCAGATACATCCCACTTGCCTGGGTACATATCGTTCTCAAATGTAGGAGCGTATGTATCACCATCACGCTTGTTTGTGATTGGAGACCACTTCTTGTTGAAGAAATCTGTTTCCTGAACGAAGTCCTGAGCAGAAGCATCGTAATAATTTGGGTATGTTCTCCAGTCGTTAATTGTTGCCTCAAGACGGATATCTGTTGGCTCTGTTGACTTCCAATCAATAATGAGGTTCTCAGCAACAGGACCAGCACCCCAACCTGTACCGAATGGGAATGTGTCAGCATACTTGTTATCGTTACGAACACCGAAGTGGAGAGCGATACCATTAGCATAACCGATAGTAGTTGACCAAGAAGCCTGCTTGTTGAACTTGATAGCAAACATTGACTCAGGGTTAACCTTGTTGTCATCCTCAACCCACTTCAAGCCCTTACCAGCGGTATAATCATACTGCTCAACGGTCTTAGCGTTAGTGTATGCCCAAAGGGTACGGAAGTCAGGAACGAGTGAGTAAGCAGGAGTCTCAGGATATGCAGCATCGTTAATATACTTCTTTACATCTTCCTTAGTAAGAGTACCACCGTCAGGGAGAGCTACAGATGTGAGAGGCTTATAGTTTGTACTTGTAAGACCAGCGATGTCGCTACCGTTACAATACATACCTGTGTAGAACAGCCATGCACGAGTGAGGAGACCTTCAACTGTGTACTTGTCAAGATGACCATTAGTCTTCTTCTCGCTAGGCATCAACTCAACAGCGTCGCGGAAGTCCTGAAGGATCTGACCCCAAAGAGTCTCAACATCGCCCTGCTTGTTGTCAGCCTCAGAAGCATT
>JAUNIK010000412.1 GCA_030523505.1 Prevotellaceae bacterium
CCCCACTGATGTTTGAAATCGATACTCAATCGATTTGCAGCACATCGACCGCCATCCGGGATCTGCCATTCGCGTAATCCATCTGTTACTAAAAAACTATGATTCCAAAATAGTTGGGTCTAAGGTATATCGTTTACTTTTTTTCTTTGGAAAAATGGTGCAGAGTGAAAATAATTTTGTAACTTTGCGTTGGTGTAGCGAAAACTAACCACAACAAGAAACAATTAACTGAAAACCAATAAACGAAGAATAGAAACTAAAACCAAAGATAATGAAAAAAATCATCCTCTCTGCACTGCTCGCTTTGTCATGCGTGGGTGCTGCTTTTGCACAAGGCAACAGTAAACTGAAGTACGTTGAACCTCGTATCGGTACTGCTCACTGCCGTGCGTTCCATTTCGCTCCGGGCGCAATGCCTTATGGTATGGCTAAGCCTGGTCCATCGACAAATGGATCACTCGGTAATGCCGACGGCTGGCAGGCTACGGGCTACGATTATCGTGACTCTTCAATAGAAGGTTTCGTGTGCACACACGAGTTCCAGGTTGGTGGTATCTCGCTCATGCCAACCACCGGTCTGCTCCTCACTACCCCTGGCAACCCTGACGGAACTGGTCCTCGTGGCTACCGCTCATCGTTCTCTCACGATATGGAGAAGGCGGAGGCTGGATTCTATGAGGTGATGCTCAAAGACTATGACATCAATGCCGAGGTCACATCGACAGAGCGTGTGGCATATATGCGTTTCACATACCCTGAGTCAAGGTATGCTCATCTGCTGTTCGAGGTTGGTCATCAGCAGGGCGAGAGCGGTAAGGTGAAAGACTCTGAGGTGTGGATTACAGAGAACGGCGATGTTGAGGGATGGGTAGTGACCCGTCCGGAGTACATCAAGAAATATCAGCCAAATGCCGACCTGCGTATCTATTTCGCTGCAAAAATCGATAAGGAACCAGTGGGCGTTGGCGTGTATAACGGCGATGATGTGAGAAACGATGAGAAGTACGCTCATGGTATAGGTGCTGGTGCATACCTCACATTCCACACTCATGAGGGTGAGCAGATTACAGCAAAGGTAGCTATCTCATATACATCAGTACAGAATGCCCGTCTGAACCTCCAGGCTGAGGCAAGCACAGCCACTTTCGATGAGGTGCGTGCTGCATCGCAGAAGGCATGGGAGGAGGCTCTCGGACGCATCGATGTAGAGACAAAGAACGAGGCCGACCTGACAAAGTTCTATACCGGTCTTTACCACGCACTGCTCGGTCGTGGCGTGATGAGCGATGTCAATGGTGCTTATCCAAAGCACGACGGTACAATCGGACAGGTTCCGATGAAGGACCGTCGCCCACAGTATCGTATGTACAACACCGATGCAATGTGGGGCGGTCAGTGGAACCTCACCCAGTTGTGGGCAATGGCTTATCCAGAGCACCTCTCAGAGTTTGTTTCGTCAACACTCCAGCAGTACAAAGACAGTGGCTGGCTGGCAGACGGTCTTGCCAACTCGAAGTTTGTGTCGGGTGTAGGCACCAACCAGTTGCCATTGATGATCGATGCTGCTTATCAGTGTGGCATCCGCGATTTCGACCTTGAACTCGCCTACGAGGCTTGTCTGAAGAACGAGATGGACGGTAACCGCCGTCCTGCAGGAGCAGGCAAGGACGATACAACCGACTTCGTTGAGTTGGGTTATGCACCTCATAAGAACCTCGGTGAGCCAGGTGAGGATTTCTATTTCTCAGGCTCGCACACCCTTGAATATTCGTTCTCAGCATGGGCAACAGCACAGTTGGCAAAGAGCCTTGGCAAGACAGAAAACTACGACAAACTGATGTGGATGGCTCGCGGATGGGAGCGTATCTTTGATGAGGAGACTGGCTATATGCACCCTCGTACCCGTGATGGCAAGTTCATCGAGAACTTCGACCCAATGCAGGTATGGCGTGGTTTCCAGGAAGGAAACGCAGTGCAGTACACATTCTATGTGCCTCACATGCCAGAGGAGCTGATAGCAAAGGTTGGCGCGGCAGAGTTCAACAAGCGACTTGACGGCATCTTTGCTGCTTCGCAGCCACAGATATTCTCAGGTGGTAAGGAGATTGACGCCTTCGCTGGTCTTCGCACATATTACAATCAGGGCAACCAGCCTTGCCTCCATATCTCATGGCTCTTCAACTACAGCGGTCGCCCAGAACTGTCGCAGAAATGGGTTCGTGCTATCTGCGATGAGTTCTATGGCACTGACGGTATCCACGGATATGGTTATGGTCAGGACGAGGATCAGGGACAGCTCGGCGCATGGTATGTCATCTCTTCTATCGGCTTGTTCGATGTTCACGGTCTGACAGCACCAGAACCAGAGTTTGCTATCGGCAGTCCTTTGTTCGACAAGGTCACCATTCGCTTGAATCAGGATTACTATGAGGGCAAGGAGTTTGTCATCACAGCTATGGGCAACTCAAAGAAGAATGTGTATCGCAGCATGCCAGTGCTCAATGGCAAGAAGACCAACGGTCGATTGAAGTTTGCTGACTTCGTGAAGGGTGGTGAACTCAAAATGAAAATGAAGAAGTAAAGGAAGTCGTAGTATATAATTGGGCACGAAGGTGATTGATTGAAAAAAACAATAAAAACCCCTTGTAGATGTGCAACCCTATTGGGTTTGATGCTAATCTTGTAAAATTCCACTGGTATGCAAGCATCCCGATGTAATTTCACAAAATCATCATCAGGTCTCTACGAGCCCTTGCACATCTCCAAGGCGATAAACCGGAAATAAACAGCCATCCGGGAAAAGACTATAAGGTGAGATTTTGAGTAGATTTTAAGTTCAGATTTTAAGCGCAGCGACCCTCAATAGGAATATCGTCAATTATTATCAGTCAGATTTTTAGTAAAGA
>JAUNIK010000009.1:0-7761 GCA_030523505.1 Prevotellaceae bacterium
CTTCAAGAAGCCTGTCATCATGACCAACTATCCAAAGAAGATTAAGGCATTCTATATGAAGATTGATGCAGAGAAGCCTGTTCTGAATGGTGTTGAGCAGGAGGAAACTGTTCAGGGTACTGATGTGCTCTTCCCTTCAATAGGTGAGATTATCGGTGGTTCTGTTCGTGAGGAGTCTTATGACAAGTTGATGGGTGAGATTGTCGCTCGCAACATCCCAATGAAGGATATGAGCTGGTATCTCGATACTCGTAAGTACGGCTCTTGCCCTCATGCTGGTTTTGGTCTCGGTTTTGAGCGCCTCATTCTCTTCGTGACAGGTATGCAGAACATTCGTGATGTCATTCCTTTCCCTCGTACCCCAAAGAACGCAGAGTTCTAATAATTCTCAATATATACAAAAGAAGCAGCGAGCCGTAAAGCCCGCTGCTTTTGTTTATATATGATGAGCAGCGACATTAATGCCGCCGAACATTTGTTTTATTTGAAGAGCTTCTGTGCGAAGTCTGTGAGGTATATACGCCAGTTACGCCAGATGTGGCCACCATCGGTCTCAACATACTCATACTTGTAGTTCTTCTCTGTGAGATACTTGCGCAAATCTTCATTGCTCTTGTACAGGAAGTCTGTCTTGCCAATAGCAATCCAATACAGCTTTGGATTTGACTTGAAGAGCTTCTCCAACTGGTTCTGAGCTTCAGTAGTAGTCTTCAGCTGCTCATAGAAAGGAGCCTTTGGGTCGATAGTGCCATTGAGATGGAGACCTGCAGAGAACAGACCGTAGTAGTCGAAAGTCTCAGGATAGAGACGGCTGATAGCGAAAGTATGACCACCACCCATAGAAAGGCCGCATACAGCACGACCAGCACGCTTCTTGATGGTGCGATAGTGAGAGTCAACATACTTTACAACATCCATGAAACTACCTTCCATAGAGTTCACTGCCTTACCTGTGTGGCCCATGAATGAAGGAACATACATGCCCTTTGACCATTCGCCAGGAGCAGCCTGACAGTTAGGGTTGCCGTTGGTCATCACGATAATCATTGGCTTAGCCTTACCCTGAGCGATAAGGTTATCCATAATCTGGGCAGCACGACCGAGTTCGCTCCAGGCGTTCTCATCACCACCAGCACCATGAAGAAGATACATTACAGGATATTTCTCCTTGCTATCCTCGTATCCAGCAGGAGTGTAAACAGTCATACGGCGCTTCATCTGGAGTTGTGGTGAGTTGTACCATACCTTTGATAGATTGCCGTGAGGAACCTCGTTGACACTGTACAGATTACCCTTGTCGCCTTCCTTCTCAGTGATGATGAAGATTGAAGTATAGGTTGTGATGTCGCGATTCATATAAACATTCGCAGGGTCATTCATGCGAAGACCGTCAACGGTGAAAGCATAACTGTACAACTCTGGCTGCAGTTTGTCTGTTGTGTACGACCAAACACCATTAGCACCTTCCTTCAGCTCGGCCTTTCCCTGAGACTCCTGAGGACCGAAAGGAGTGTCAACGATAACCTTAGGAAGGAAATCGCCCTCCACAGTAACCTTCACTGCCTTTGGGGCATAGAGGTTGAAAGTAACAGTACCATCATCATTGATGATAGGTGACTTTACGTTTGATGAGTTAAACAAAGCCTCCTGAGCCATTGCTGTCAATGACAATGCGAGGCTAAATACGAACAAGATTGTCTTTTTCATAATTTATTTAAGTTTTAATGACATCGGGGAAATCTCAATCAGCTGTCGTTTGTACAGATCGCCGACGGCCTTTTTGAATACTTTCTTTGAGACATGGAACAAACGATAGATTGCATCTGGGTCGCTCTTGTCGCCCACAGGACAAAGTCCTCCGTTCTCTTTCAGGTAGTCAAGCAGAGTCTCAGCAAAGTCGAGGGTATGCTGACGACCGTCACGCTGCAGTTGGATATCAATCTTTCCGTCAGGTCTTACTGTCTTGATATATGCTCGCAGACGATCACCGGTTTGCAGGTGTGTGAACACTTGATCTTCGTAAACCAGTCCCGCGTATTCATTCTCAACAATGACTTTGAAACCGAGATCAGTCTTTTGCCACACAAGAATCTCCACTTCATCACCAGGCTGGTATGGGCATTTCTCTTTGTTGATGTATCTGTCCACTTTTGCAGAAGCGACAATGCGGTAAGTCTCCTCATCGATGTGAATATGTACTATGTAAGAGTTGCCCATCTCCATCTCTTTTTTCTGCTCACGGAAAGGACAGAAGAGGTCTTTCATCAGTCCCCAGTCCAGGAAAGCACCGTATTGGTTCACCCAATTTACAGAGAGATAAGCGAAGTCGCCCACCTTTGCCAACGGTTCTTCTGTGGTGGCAATGATGCGTTCATCCTGGTCGAGATAGATGAATACACGCAGTTCGTCACCAATCTCTACACCCTCTGGAACATATCGGGTAGGGAGAAGAATCTCACCGGCCTTGCCTCCATCGAGATACAAGCCGAAATCCACACTCTTTACTACTGTCAGTGTATTGTAGTCGCCAAGTCGTATATTATTCATTATTTGTTTCTTCAGTTTCGTTTTCTATTTCGTTTGTCATGCTCTCTTGCTCTGCAAAGGTTGTGTCAGGGACATTCTCCTCCTGTGCCAGCAAACCGTCCTTCATCTTGATGGTGCGGTCAGTGATTTCGGCAAGATGCTCATCGTGAGTCACGATGACGAAGGTCTGACCGTATTCATCGCGCAGTTTGAAGAACAACTGATGCAGTTCTTCCTTGTTCTGTGTATCGAGGCTGCCCGAAGGCTCGTCAGC
Organism: Prevotellaceae bacterium; assembly: GCA_030523505.1. Classification (GTDB taxonomy): domain Bacteria; phylum Bacteroidota; class Bacteroidia; order Bacteroidales; family Bacteroidaceae; genus Prevotella. The sequence goes on from JAUNIK010000009.1 coordinate 2,801, forward strand.
AAGAATTACTGCAGGATTGTTCACCAGTGCACGAGCCACAGCGATACGCTGTTTCTCGCCACCTGACAACTCGTTTGGTTTGTGCGAGGCACGCTCACTCAGTCCCATGAATTGCAACAGTTCCTCTGCTCGTTTCTTTGCGTCCGATTTCGACATTCCTGCGATGAAAGCTGGAATCATGATGTTCTCCAGAGCAGTGAATTCCGGGAGCAACTGATGGAACTGGAACACAAAACCTATATGGCGATTGCGGAAGTCGCTCATTTTCTTTTTTGAAAGGCTGCTTACGTCCACACCGTCGATGGTTATCTCACCAGTGTCAGGCTTGTCAAGAGTACCGATAATCTGCAACAGGGTTGTCTTGCCGGCACCACTAGGACCAACGATGCTCACCACTTCACCTTTGCCGATGTGGAGATCAATGCCTTTGAGTACCTGTAACGAGCCGAAACTCTTGGTTATATTCTTTATATCAATCATATTCTTTAATGTTTTCAACACCTTATTATATTTATAGGTGTCAGTTTTTATAGTTACGAATCTTCCTTGTAATCCAGTTGTGGATTTCCTCGTAGAGACTGTTCTGCTCAGTATGCTGTGATTGTGCAAATGTCATCTCGTCCATTGCATCACCATGCTGGTCAGGGAAGATAATCATATAATTCTTGCCACTGAAGTATTTTGATATCTCCTCAGGCAATCGTTCCTGGGCATTCTTATATGACACAGTACCCTTGCGGGCTGTTACGATGACAAACAGATGGTCGTTCTGTACCGAGGACGCCAGGTCTGGTAATCCATTCCAGTGTTCCATTTCAATAAACTGTGCACGCAGTTCTGAATGGCGGTTCACCACAAAGCGTTCTATCAGTTCCAATGTGTCAGCCCTTCCGTGGAAATTAATGCGACAGTCCAGATTGCCCGCTGTGCGTGATATTCTTTCCAACCAGCGGTAGAATCCCGGTTCAAACTGTGCTCGCGATGGAACGGCAACAGTAATCTTGCGCAGGGTATTCAGCGGTTGCATCAGTCGTGCCATGATAATCTGTTGGTTCAATCCGTTGAAAAGACTCTGGTGGAACTGTCCCCAGAACTTGTTCGAAACGTCCATGTGCATGTGCATACCAATAAGAATCTCAGTAGCCCGGAACTCCTTGAAAGCATGTTTGATGCCGTTAGCGATATTCGCTGCCACACGGACCTGCGTCTCCATAGGAACATCACTCGCTGCAGCGAATTTCGTTATCTGGTCAAGCAACTGGCGACCATCCTTCTGGTTTTTTGCCATGTGTTCATCATCATAGACAATGCTCAGACCCACCAGTGGACGCTCCAGTTTCGGGTTGCGCATCATTGTAGCCAAAGATACCAGACGGTTGGCATATTCTGGATACTTCACAGGAACGAGAATCTTCTCATCATCATCGCCAGGGATATCCTCTTCGGGCAGTTCCTGGTCGCGAAGGATAATCTGTTGTGCAGCAGCCTCAGTCACCAGTGTTGAGATGATACATGTTACGAGAATCATTATTATGACACCGTTCAGCATGTCGTCGCTCACCAATGCATTTCCGTTCTTGTCGGTCAGTTCCATTCCCACCATCACCATGGCGATAGCGCCGGCTGCATGGGCAGAAGTAAGACCGAACATCATTCTACCAGACGATTTTGGTAAACGGAAGAAACGGGCAGCGATGTAAGCTGCGGCACCCTTACCGAAGGTTCCGAAGAACGCTATCAAGCCTACCACCCACAGAATCTCCTTGCCGGTGAATAGCAAACGGACATTGATGAGCATACCCACACCAATGAGGAAATACGGAATGAAAATGGCATTACCAGTGAATTCCAGACGATTCATCAATGGTGACAGATGTGGTATGTATCGGTTGAGAATAAGACCAGAGAAGAACGCACCGAAGATTCCTTCCAGTCCGATAGCCTCAGAGAGTGCTGCGCTGAAGAACAGTATCACCAGTACGAAGATGAATTGCATCACAGCATCACTATATCTTCGCAGAAACCATCGTGACATTCGTGGAACGACTAGAATCAATCCGGCGCAGAATGCAGCGAACTTCATGGCAAAGCCCATCCAGAAGATGGTGCCTCCTTTCCCCGAGTTTGATGCAACGATGGTAGCAAGCACCACCAGTGAAATGAACAGCGAAATCATCGTTGACCCAACACTGAGCGTTACGCTCGGTTTGCGTTGCAATCCGTAGCGGCTCACGATAGGGTAGGCGATGAGCGTGTTCGATGACATGATACATCCCAAGAGCAATGCAGCGATAGGAGTATAGTGTAGCAGTTGGATTCCCATCCAATGTGTCAGGGCAAATGGAATGATGAATGTCAGCAGTCCGAAGATGCCCATCTGCATCCAGTTCTTTCGCAATCCCTCCATGTCCATCTCCAGTGAGGCAAGGAACATAATGTAATACAATCCCACCTTGCCGAACAGCTCGAACGAATTATCGCGCACCAGAATGTTCAGACCATACTGCCCTATGAGTACTCCGGCGAGTACAAGACCGATGATATGAGGTATTCGCAGCTTACCCATGATGATAGGGGCAAGCAGTACGATAAGCAGTACGACAAAGAAAATCAGTGTCGGATCTGTAATTGGGAATGTAATCATCGGCCTATAAATAATTATTGCGAGCGATGCACTATGTGCATACCCGAATACAAAGTTACGCTTTTTTTGTGTAATTAAGTCAATAATACACTAATATTTGGAAAAATGGACGGATTTATTTTGCGTTATAGTTGGTTTGTTGTAACTTTGTAACCAAAATTCAAACATTTAAGAAATTATGAAAGTAGCAATTGTAGGAGCGAGTGGTGCTGTAGGTCAGGAATTTCTTCGCATTCTCGCAGAGAGAAATTTTCCAATGGACGATCTTGTGTTGTTTGGTTCAGAGCGTAGTGCCGGAACAAAATACACATTCAAAGGTAAGGAATATGAAGTAAAACTTCTTCAGCATAACGATGACTTCAAAGATGTTGATATTGCATTCGTGAGTGCTGGTGGTGGCACTTCAAAGGATTTCGCAGAAACCATTACAAAGTATGGAGCTGTGATGATTGATAATTCAAGTGCGTTCCGTATGGATGAGGATGTGCCATTGGTAGTGCCTGAGGTCAATCCTGAGGATGCACTCAATCGTCCTCGTGGCATCATTGCCAATCCAAACTGTACAACAATCATGATGGTTGTTGTGCTCAAGCCAATCGAGGAGATGAGTCATATCAAGCGCATTCATATCTCTTCTTACCAGAGTGCTTCTGGTGCAGGAGCTGTTGCTATGGCAGAACTCCAGCAGCAGTACAAGGAACTTGTAGAAACTGGTGAGGTTAAGACAATCAAGAAGTTCCCACATCAGTTGGCATACAACGTGATTCCACAGATTGATGTGATGACCGAGACCGATTATACAAAGGAAGAAATGAAGATGTACAATGAGACTCGTAAGATCATGCACTCTGATGTACGCACATCTGCTACTTGTGTTCGTGTGTCTTCACTCCGTTCTCATTCTGAGTCAGTATGGGTTGAGACAGAGGCTCCATTGACTGTTGATGCTGTTCGCGATGCTATTGCAAATGCTCCAGGCTGTACCCTCGTTGACGATCCTCAGAACTATGTTTATCCAATGCCGCTTGAGTCGGCAGGCAAGGATGACGTCTATGTAGGTCGTGTCCGCAAGGATCTTGCCAACGATAATGGCATCACACTTTGGCTCACTGGCGACCAGATCCGCAAGGGTGCTGCTCTCAATGCAGTTCAGATTGCAGAGTACCTTATCAAGGTTGGCAACATCAAGTAAGAAATTACCCCGACAGAATAACTATGAATGCCCTTCCCAGCAAAATGGGGAGGGTATTCTCTTATGAGCATTAGCGATGGACGTTAAGAAATTGAAAGACAAGAAGTGGCTTTATGAGGTTATTTTTGGCAACGACACTCCTCTTGCCAAGACGTTCGACATCACCGTGATGGTGGCGATTGTTGTAAGTGTGTTTATCACATTTATCGAGAGTATGCCTTTTGTAGCTGGGCATTACAAGACAGCGCTCACCGTTTTAGAGTATATCCTCACTGTTTTCTTCTCAATCGAGTATGTCGCCCGATTGTATTGTTCGCCGGTTCGCCGTGAATATGCGTTGAGTTTCTTTGGAGTTATCGACCTGCTTGCCACCTTGCCTCCTTACCTGGCATTCCTCTTCCCATCTGCTCGATACATGCTTCTCATCCGAACATTCCGTCTTATCCGAGTGTTCCGTGTGTTCAAGCTGTTCTCCTTTATCAATGAAGGCTATTTGCTGTTGGAATCGATAAAGAAGAGCATGACCAAGATTGTGGTATATTTCCTTTTTGTGCTTGTTCTTGTCATTTCCTTAGGAACTGTGATGTTCATGGTAGAAGGTGGGCAGCCCGGCAGTCCTTTCCGCGATCTGCCTTCGTCAATATATTGGGCAATAGAGACTCTCTCCACTGTCGGCTATGGTGATATCACGCCGTTGACAACACTCGGTCGTATCCTATCGGGCTTTGTTATGGTGCTTGGTTACACCATCATCGCTATTCCTACCGGCATTGTGTCGGCTACTATGATAGACATGACGAAAGACAAGGTCAAGAATGGCCATTGTCCTCGCTGCAACGGAAAGGTCGATAAAAACGATGTTTATTGCCGTCATTGCGGCGAGCGTCTGTAATTGTATGTGAATTATCTTTATTTTTGTGTTTTTTTTTCGTTTGTCTTAAACAAAATTGTTATTTTTGTAGACAAATAATACCAAATGCAGGTAGAAGACGTTTTAAAGACCTTTGCCCCAATCTCACTTGCAGAGATGAAGGATATCCGTTTGATGAACCGAACGGATACAAAATTCGTAACCACTCGGGCAAAACTTGTCGAATTGCTTCTTCTTGCTAAAGACGACTATTT
>JAUNIK010000009.1:7771-15756 GCA_030523505.1 Prevotellaceae bacterium
AGGAGATTGATGGTCGTCGTATCGGTGATTACTACACTGCCTATTTCGATACGCCGCAGTACGATATGTTCCGTGTGCATCATTGCGGGCATGCCAACCGTCAGAAGCTCCGTATACGTTGCTATGTGGAATCGAAGCAGAGCTTTCTTGAGGTGAAGACCAAGAATAACCATAAGCGTACAAAGAAAAAACGCATGAGGATGCCTGGCTTCGACCCTGTGTGCCCACGCCATGACATCCATTTCGATGGTAGTGAACAGGCTTTATCTGAGTGCGAGATATTCCTGCGCGAACATCTCTTTTATGATGCAGCAACACTCACACAACGCATTGAAAACCGTTTTCATCGCATCACCCTTGTCAACAAGGGCAAGACGGAACGACTCACCATCGACCTCGACCTGCAGTTCAACAACCTCGTTACGGGTAGGCAGATGATGCTCGACAATGTGGTAATAATCGAGTTGAAACGCGACGGACTGGTAGATTCGCCTGTGCTTGCGTTGCTCCGACAATTAAGAATAAAGAAGTCAGGATTCTCAAAATACTGCATAGGAACGGCGTTCACATATCCGGAACTACCTCAGAACCGTTTCAAACCACGCCGTTGCAAGATCCGCAAGCTTCAGGCAGGACAGCTAAACACTGACAATGGAGGTGCTGACGGTGATTAGTACTCCGTTATTTATATATAGAATATTAAACTAAAGCCAAATAGCAATATGGATTTCATCTCAGTAGACTTTGCACAGATGCTGGTACGTTTCGCCCTCTGTCTCATCGTCAACCTTATTATCATCGACCGACTGTACTATCCGAAGTGTAAGCGTCGTGACTTCTATTTCACATATATGCTCACCAGCATAGCCGTATTCTTCCTTATGTTCTTTATGATGTCAATGAAGGCAAAGGCAACGATGGGCATCGGTATCGGACTCTTCGGTATATTCTCCATCATGCGTTTCCGTACTGATGCTATGCCAGTACGTGAAATGACCTATCTCTTCCTTATCATCTCCCTTTCGGTCATCAGTGCCATATCGGGCGATCATGAGGGTTTTGATTGGGTGAGAATATGCGAACTTGTTATCACCGATATTATTGTAATCTTCATCACATGGCTGTGTGAGTATCGTTTGAAGGTGAAATCCACCAAGCTAATACAATACGACCGTGTGGAGCTTGCCACACCAGAGCGTTATCCGGAACTTCTTGAAGATTTGAAGAAACGCACCGGTCTAGATATTATCAAGGTTGAGGTTGGCGGCATAGACTTCCTCAAAGATTCCGTTGTGCTCAAGGTGTTTTATAATCCTCCGGTGTAGGAGAAATCCAACTCTGTCAATGATCAGTTCAAGATACGCCGCAGCCAGTTCCGCGATGTATAAATCGGATAACAATCATTCAAACATTATGAAAAGATACGTTCAATACCTGTTGTCAGCATTGCTGGTGTGTTCTCCTCTGTCACTCATGGCTCAAGAGGAAGAGGTCGATGCGGCGCAGAGTGATGATGTGGAATTGTGGACAGGCATTGAGATGGAGAAGAAACTCAGCAAGAAACTCAGTGTTGGTCTTGAAGGTGAGATGCGTTCACGCAGCAATGCTTCGGAGTTCGACCGTTTCAGCCTTTCGCCAAGTGTGGAGTACAAGATTCTGAAACATCTTAAAGCGTCTGTCGGTGGTTCTGTCATCGCCATGAACAATCCAGCCAAGGATAAGTATCGTTCGGATAATACCCTTAAATGGCATCGCGACTCCTACTGGGCTCCTCGCTATCGTGGATATGCAGCGCTGACAGGCGATGTTGACCTTGGGCGCTGGAACATTTCGCTCCGTGAGCGCTATCAGGTCACTTACCGTCCGGAGTCGTCTACCGAGCGCTACTATTATCTCCGCGATGGTCGTTTCAACTATAGTGAGGAAGACGTTTCTGAGAGTAAAACCACCCAGGTGCTGCGCTCCCGTTTGTTGGCGTCCTACGACATACGTCATTGTCCTATAGCCCCTTTTGCCGGTGCAGAGATCACTAATGATATTTCTGATTTTGCCCTTGACAAGATTCGATACACCGTTGGTGCCGACTGGAAAGTCAACAAGAGCAATACGGTAAGTCTTGTTTATATCTATCAGGATGTGAAAGCCGATGACGGTGAGGATGATGTCAATTCTCATATCATCTCTATTTCCTATAAGCATAAGTTCTAAAATTGTCCTCCCTTCTTGGTATGGGAGCTTATGCTCACCCCTTAGTGCGTCGCAGCCCACCAGGCTGTGGCGCTTTTTGATGTAGCAATGATAGCGTTGGTGCTTGGGTCGGAGATGGTGAGACCGGAGAAAGCATTCACAGGAAGAACAGAACTTCCGATACTTGATGTTATCTGTCCTGTTGTGGCTTTATATGGCACAAGCTTGTTCAGAAGTACATGGAACTGTTCAAGCAGGTTCCTTGCATCAGAGTCATTGCCTATATATCCCAATGTCTTGTCAACATAGTCGCCGAAATCAAAATACACCGTTGGGGTGAAATGGGCAGCGTCGAGATCCTGCACACGAGCCAGATGCTCGTCGGTGATGCTGTATTTCGCATTAATCTCTCGCATCAGGTTTGCCATCTCCTCCACATATTCTGTTCTTGTGGCGGCTATTGTGGCATAAGGGGCGTAATAGTTTGTGTAGAAATCATTGTAGGCATTCACAACTCCTTTGTAGTCGGGTGTTGTGCGGAGAATATAAGGCAAGACCTTCTTGTAAGGCATACCATAGTTCATCACTTCGCTTGTAGAACCTATAATACAGTCAGTGGCATTGCGGAGGTCGTAGGCAGTCTCGATGCACGACATATAACACATGTCGAACAACATGTATTCCATGTGCATGCCTGTTATGTCGATAGCCTTTGCCAGTGTGCTGATATCTGTGCGGCCAGGTTCATCGCTGCTTCCGTACCATCGTGTTCTGTTAGGACCGTTAGGCGGAGCGGGCAACCATCCCTCACCGTGACAACCTACAATCAGTGCATACCGGTCGGCAAAAGCCGCTTGCTGCACCTTATTAAGAATAGAGACAATACCATCAACAGTTGTGAGCACTGGATTTGAAACCATTTCGATTGTGTCGTTCACCACCCGTTTGCTCTGTGCATTATATTGCAGTTCCATGAAAACAGCCTCACTCTGAGTACGCGAGATGAACACAAAGAATCTGTTATTGCCCAATCCCGACTGTTCCTTAATCGCCTCGCTCACATCTTGTATGTTGCGCAGGAAATCCCTGTAAAGGTTGTTCTCTCCGGTATATGGCAGATACATCAGGATCGTACGGCTACCTAAATCCGGTTCTACCTCGTTTTCATAGCCACACGAACACAGCATGACGACACACATCGCCATCCAAAGGAATTTATTTTTGAAACAGAATGACATAATTATTTATTAAGCCCTTTTCTTTGAAACGGTTAGAATGTCCTCCCCCCTCTGTGTTGAGGGGAGAGGGCTGTGAGGAATTTTAATCCTTGATATCTTCGTAGTATGCAGCGCGTGCTGTGTACTGATATGCTCCTACCCAGAGCAAACCGATGAAGAGAGTGAGGATACCCAGCAATGTCCAGCCGATGAACGAGAGGTCGAGGAGGAAGAGGCGCATCTTATGGCCGTTGGTAATACGCTCACTCTCTCTCAGAGCCTCACGGTTGCTGAGTTCTGGATTGTCTGCAAGCAGATACTCCACCATCGAATATGCATAGGTCTTTATGTACATAGGAATCATCGCAACGAGTGTAACAAAAATGCCAATTGGCATTAGTGTATCTAAATCCATTCCTGCCATTGCTCCGCCTGTAAACAGAACGATTGCGATGATGATAGCAGGAATACCCCAAAGAATAATGTAGAGGAATTTCACGATCTCAGTCACCCATACACGGCGGTTGTAGCCACTGAATATCTGTCCTACTTCAAGTTCTCTGCCACGTAACTGTCCGAGGAAACCCACTGTCATTCCATAAGCGAGAGGCAGGATGATAAGCATTCCGAGTAGAGATGCTCCTGTTGTGATAGCCTCCATGCCAGGAACAGGGATTGATGTGACGCCATTGATGATAAGCGCAACAACTGCATAAACGAATACAAACAGTGCCGATGTGCCCCATTTGCCTTTCAATGCCTGACGTGCTTCTGCACGATACTCACTAAGTGTTTTCATAAATCTTGTTTTTTTGAATGTTAGTTATACTCTTATCTTTTTATTTCTTGTCCGTAGGAACCTTCACCGCGCAGCATTTTATGTAGGCAAAGAATAGGACGAACACTGCGAGCCCTCCTACCATGATGGCTGTAGGAATGAAGATGTCAATGAAATGTGTTGCGGGGATGTCCGTTTCAATCTGCTCGATTTGACTTTTGTCGAGATAATATATGAATCCCGAGATTCCAAAGAGCATCGCCAATAACAATCCTACATATTTTGTTACAGCCACTAATGTGGAGTCTTTGTCCCGTAAATAGTTCATGAAATACGAGAACGAGCGTGGCACGAGCGTGTGCGTGAACATATTATATACGATAGAGCCGTACACTATGGTATCTATGGCAATCCTTAGTGATGCTTTAACCCAGTTGCTCATCTCAAGTAGCATCATTGCTCTGTCTATGAGCAAAGCCAGCAGAATCAGTGCTACTATCACTCGCCATGCTATCTGTTTGAAGTTATATCTGCTCATTGTTCTCTATAGGTTTCGGTTTCTTCGGTTTTTTCATCCTTCCGGCTTTCTTGAGGGCTTCGGCAAGTATCCACTGAATCTGTCCGTTCGTTGAACGGAACTCATCAGCAGCCCATGCCTCGATAGCATTCATCATCTCCTCGTCGAGTCGCAGGATGAAATTCTTTGTACCTTCTTTTTTAGCCATGTAGGTTATACATTATTATTACATATAGGCACTAACCGTTGGTTGGTGCTTCGCCAACTCCTGTTCCAGATAGTTGCAGAACTGTTCGGGAGTCATTGTGAGATGCTCAGCCTGAATGGCATAGAGTGTTCCGTATTGTTTGTAGGTGATTTTCAAGCCCATACGCTTAAACCAATTGCCTGTGTTTGCCATCACATCGTCAACATTGTCCACATGCACCAATATCCAGTCAATGCCGTTCCATGTGTAGGGACTGAAACCGGTTATGTGCTTCCATTCTATCTCGCGACGATAGAAATAGGAGTGTATGTTGAAATAATGCTGGTTCCAACTCACCGGCAATGCCCTTCGTGGTCCGAATGTATGATATATGATGACGATAGTGCCAAATCCGAAGAATATTATATCTAACCAAGCAATGAAAATCATGAACGTTGGTTGCTCATATTCGCTTGTAAGAATATCTATTCCATCGGCCACAAACAAAATTCCCGCCAGAATCGTCAGAATATTAAAAATCTTCTTCTTCATCTGTTCTGTTATCGTAGTAATTCAAAACGAGGGGGCTTAATGATTCAGCGTACCGCTGTTTATCACTGGCTGTGCTGGTTCGTCGGCACAGAGCACAACAAGCAGGTTGCTCACCATTGCAGCCTTCTTCTCTTCATCGAGTTCTACGATCTCTTCGTCAGCGAGTTTGTCGAGTGCCATTTTCACCATTGACACAGCACCGTCAACAATCTTCTCGCGAGCAGTGATGATAGCAGCAGCCTGCTGGCGACGGAGCATCACGGCAGCAATCTCTGGAGAGTAAGCCAAGTAGTTGATGCGAGCCTCGAGCACTTCAAGACCTGCCATTTCCAGACGCTCGTTGAGTTTCTGTGTCAACATCTCGTTCACCTCCTCACTGCCATCACGAAGAGTCACCTCCTTAGAGTTTGGGTTCTCGTCATCGTAGGCATAGAGTCCAGCCACCTGACGGAGAGCCGAATCGCTCTGCACCTGTACGAAATGCTCAAACTTGTTCATTCGTGCAGTAGCAGCATTACCAATCTGACCTGCAGCTGATACATCGGTGTCAATATCGAATATTGCCTTGTAGGTGTCCTTCAGACGCCAAACGAGCACCAGTCCGATGAGCACTGGGTTACCAGCCTTGTCGTTCACCTTTATTGGTTCGGCGTTGAGGTTGCGAGCACGCAGACTCACATTCTTTGCCGACATGAATGGGTTCAGCCAGTAGAATCCGTTCTTGCGGAATGTACCCACATACTTACCGAAGAATGTCATCACCTTTGCCTCGTTAGGCTCGAGCATAGAGAATCCGCATGAGCATATTATCGCAGCAATGAGCAATACAACGGCTGTGATAAACCACAGTGCACAAGACTGATCGTTGTCAGCGCAGATGATGCCCTTCACAAAACTGAAAACGGTTGTTGCCCACAATACTATTGCTATTGCGCACATTAAAAATCCATTGAGTGAGCCTCCATGAAACTCGAACTCTTTTGATGCAATATTCTTTTCCATAACTTAATTATTTTGATATCATTTTGATATTATGACGCAAAGGTATGCAAAGAATTACAAAGCACCAAAATAAAATGCTCCGATTTAACTAAAATTAGCAATCGGAGCATATATGGTAACTAATCAACACCACGTTAATGTATTTGTTTTTTAACGTGAATTTTCGTGAATAATAATTATTCGCCTCATTAACCGCAGTGTGATATAAATTAATGATAAATTCTTCTGCCCCTGCGGAGCGAAGCGGCAGAGCCGAGCGAATGTCAGATTAATGGAACTCCGGGCTTGCCCGCCTTGAGCACCTACGGAGCGGAAAGAATTAATGTAAGGCGATGCCAAAATAAATATTTACGAGAATTCACGTTTAATTCACGATAATTTACGTTTGCCGAAGGCACAAAAACATTAACGTGGAGTAGCTGTCATTCCTGTAGAGTGGGTGAGGGGTTACTTATTTCACCGCGATGCACTCAATCTCCACGAGGGCATTCTTTGGGAGAGTCTTCACTGCCACTGCTGAACGAGCAGGGAATGGAGCCTGGAAGAACTCAGCATAAACCTCGTTCATGGCTGCGAAATCGCCCATGTCTGCGAGGAACACTGTTGTCTTTACTACATGACTGAGGTCAGTGCCGGCAGCCTCGAGGATTGCCTTGGCGTTAGTGAGCGACTGACGAGTCTGAGCGGTGATACCCTCAGGGAAAACACCTGTTGCTGGATCCAGAGGAATCTGACCAGATGCGTACACGAATCCATTTACTTCGATAGCCTGGCTGTAAGGACCGATAGCGCCAGGAGCTGCTGTTGTTGCAATTTGTTTCATTGTTGTAATTGTTTATTTTGAAAAATTTACTGCAAAAGTAGTGATTTTTATTTAATAATGACTATTTTTGCAGATGAAAATTTAATAATACTCCTATGGAACAGCCTAAACTTGAACAGATTGTGGCACAGTTTGCCGTATCTGGCACCGTGAATGAGGTACGCCCGCTGGGCGAAGGTCTTATCAATGACACCTATTTAGTTATTACGCGCGAGGAGGATAAACCCGACTATGTGTTGCAGCGTGTCAATAACAATGTGTTCCCTGATGTGGAAATGTTGATGAGGAATATCGACATTGTGACAACCCATATTCGCAAGAAACTCGCTGTTGATGGTGTTCTCGACCGTGAGCGTCGTGTGCTGAGGTTCATTCCATTGACAGACCGTCCGCAGAAACTCTATTGCGAGGTTGACGGCAACTATTGGCGACTGATGGTATATATCGACCATACCGTCACTAAGCAAGATGTCAATCCCGAGAATGCTCATGCTGCCGGTGAGGCGTTCGGTCGTTTCCAGGCAATGCTTGCTGATGTGCCATACCCATTGGGCGAGACCATCAGAGATTTCCACAATATGGAATTCCGTATCGAGCAACTCAAGAAAGCCTGTATCGAAGATCGTGCTGGTCGTTTCGATGAACCGGAAGTGCAGACCTTGCTCGAGGAGTTAGGCAAGCGAGCAGAAGAGATGACCGAGGCAGAGCGACTCGGACGCGTG
>JAUNIK010000009.1:15766-18185 GCA_030523505.1 Prevotellaceae bacterium
CTCTGCGTCATCGACCTTGACACCGTAATGCCATCGTTCATCTTCTCCGACTATGGTGACTTCCTCCGTACTGCCGCCAACACCGTTGCCGAGGATGAGGCTGACTTCTCAAAGATTGAGTTCCGCCACGACATCTTCCGTGCCTTCACCGAGGGATACCTCTCGTCAGCCCGTTCGTTCCTCACTCCGTTGGAAATCCAGATGCTTCCATTCGCAGTGAAACTGTTCCCATATATGCAGAGTGTAAGATTCCTGTGGGATTACCTCAATGGCGATGAATACTGGAAGGTGAAATACTCAAAGCACAACCTCGTCCGTGCCCTGAACCAGTTTGAACTTGTCAAGCGCATAGAACAAGCATTACCCGAAATCACCGCCTTCATCGAGGCAAAACTGGCAGAATAAAAAGAAAACGATATGTCTTTTTGCACAAAGTCATTATATTGCCCCATAATAAGCAGCTGAAAATCAACAATAACAACATCATAAAAACAATTCTATGGCACGAGGAAAAAACACTTGCAGAATACTAAAGGAGATTCGTCGGCAGATTGCTGAGGCGAACGATATAGAATATGTTGTGGAAGAGTGCAAGTACAAAGGTGATTGTCTTGGCACTTGTCCCAAGTGTGAGGCTGAGGTCCAATATCTTGAATCGCAGTTGCACAAACGCCAGTTGTTGGGCAAGGCAGTTGTAGTGGCAGGATTGTCGTTGGGCTTCTTGACTGCAAATGCTACTGCTCCTGCAGTTGATCTTGCAAATGATGAGCCTCAAGACAATGTGCCTGATAAAACGCAAGAAGGAAAATACAAGATTTCAGGACAAGTCTTTGAAGGAGAAACTAATGATCCTCTCATCGGTAGTACTGTGACACTTGAAGGAGAAGGGTTCCAAACCACTACATACAGTGATCTTGATGGTAAATTCACAATCGCAACCGATGTGCTTCCAGCAAAACTCACGGTGGAGTTTATGGGCTTTTTAAACTATGAAATTATTGTCACTGAGCAGAGTTATAAAGATATCATCAGCACCGTTTTGCAAGAAGATCCGGATGCGGAATTAATGGCGGGAATAATACAAAAGGATTCTACCTCTTCCACTCCTTTGCTGCAGGAAAGTCTGAATCTTCCAATGAAAATAGAATTGAAGATAGACGAGAATGCTATTCAGGGCGAGGTCGTTGTAGTAGGTGGTGTTTGTGCTAAGAAAAACTCAATAAAGCGTTTGATTCCAAGGTTTCTTCGCAAGAAAAAGTATAAGAAATAATCAGGAATGTCTCCTATTTCGGCAAAGGTTTTTGGCGTGAACCGCCACAGGATGGCTATTGATGGCAAGGGCGTCACAACCCTTGTCGGTTTTCTTGGCTGTCCTCTCAGATGCAAGTATTGCATCAATTCGCAGTGCTATTCTCCTGGCAATCGCTTTCCTGACTATACCGTTGACAAACTCATCGATGAAATAAGTATCGACAATCTTTATTTCCTTGCCACGGGTGGGGGAGTAACCTTTGGTGGGGGCGAGCCGTTGCTGCAAAGCGGATTCATACGCGAGTTCCGTGACAAGTGTCCCGAGGGGTGGAATATCTGCATTGAAACTTCTCTCAATGTACCGCAGAAAAATGTTGAGGATGTGGCAGAGTTTATCAGCGAATGGATTATTGATATAAAGGATATTAATCACGAGATATACGAACGCTATACTGGTAAGGACAATTCGCAGGTCATAAGCAATCTCCGTTGGATTGCCTCCCACCATGATATTCGGGAACGGGTTACAATTCGCCTTCCTCAAATTCATGATTTCAATACTCCAGAGGATATTCTCCATAGCGAATCCCTCCTTCGCCAAATGGGCTTCACGAAATTCGACAAGTTTAAGTATAAGTTTACATAATATTTATCCCCCCACTTTTTTGTCGTTGCTCCTTAAGTCCCCTATGACTTATATAGGATTCTGTTAGCGTGGAAAATATGTAAAATAAGGCATTCGAGAAGCGTGAAATATGTAAAATAAGGCGTTGAAACGAAAGAAAACTTGTAAAATAAGGCGTTGGGATAGCAATTTTTTTTTGTTTTGATGTTTATTTTGCCACCAAAAGTTTCGGCAATTTCCTGAAACCGCCAAAGATTTTCCCGAAAAAAAAAGAATTTTGCGTTTTACCCGTCACCTGTCACAAACCGGGTGTAATGCCCTATAAATCAGCGAGTTAGACGTGTGACAGGTGAGGAACAACCTGTCACACACTTAATGCACTGAGTATCAGCTTGTTATATGTGTTTTGTGACAGGTGACAGGTGAAACGCTAAATTCGTTTTTTTTCTCGCATGAAAGCCTGGTTTTGAATAATTTTGGTGCGAGGTTGTGAAAGCTATGGAATGAAGGTGTCATTTGGGCGGAATGACCACATGGGAACGG
>JAUNIK010000413.1 GCA_030523505.1 Prevotellaceae bacterium
GTTATCGTCATCGTTATCGTTGATATCCATAATGCCCGATGCGGTATTGTCAATGCAGAAGTCGCCCTCATAGTGGAGGTTGAGGTTGTTGCGACCCTCGTGGATCATTGTGAAGATCGTAGAGTTGATGTTCATATACTGGTTGTCCAGGTCGAATTCCACCATCTGCACGTTTCCACCAAAGCAGGTGTCATCATGAATACAACCGCTGTGGTTATAGTCATAGCCCTTGTATGTCAAGGTGAGATCATCGTTTGCCCAACCCGAGAAGCCCTTGTAGAGACCATCCATGAGCGATGCAGGCATCTGAATGCGTACGAACTGCTCTGCAGGAAGTGATGTGATATCGTAAACCGTGCTCAATCCTTCAACCTCGCCGAAGTACATCACCGGCAGGGCGGCATTGCTGTTGTCCACAACCACCGATTTGATAGGATGCTGCTCGTTGATGTCGGCACCGAGTTTCAGTATCCACTCGTTAGCAGGACCAGGGCGCTTCTCGTTATAATCTCTCCAACGCCACGCATCCTCGTAAGCATAGTGGCCGCAGAGAGCATAGAGATTACTCAGGTCGGTAGCTTCGATGACGACATTATATACATGAGGAGCAATCTCGGTAACCTTGAGCCATCCGGTATCAGCATGCATACGGAAGCCTTCGGTGAGGATTGAATAATAATCAACCTTCACGCTGTTATCATCAATGGTGACACGCTCCTTGCCGATGTCCTCGCGAGGCATGGTGATTCGCATGTGATATGTGCGGTTCACATCATCGCTGTAGAACTCGCCACCCTCCTTTTCATAGAGTTCACCGATACATACATAGAGAGTGATATCCTCGTCGGAACTCTCTTCATCATAGAAACCGCAACACAGAGGATGCTGCTCATACTCCACCATCGCCTCGGTGTTGTAGTCGTAGAGGTACATCTCGTTGTCGTGATAAGGTATGTCTGGCATTGGAGGCACAGGGATATCGATGTCGATATGTCCCCAGTCGTCGCAATCGCCATAAGCCATGTTCAGGTTGATGAAGAAGTTGTTGTAGCAAGGCACATACTCGCCTGTCTCGTCCTCAACACTCAGGTTTGAAGCATAGTAGATGCCCGAACCCTGCTCGCCGTCGAGGGTGTAGCCAACGGTGAACATTGCATGTGAATCCATTTCTTCGTTCTCCATCTGCTTTGTCTGGAGTGGAGCAAACCATGATGAAGCCTTGTCAAGACCCTCTATCATGATCCACACCTCTTTATTAATAGTAAGAGGGTCGGCAAAGAGGAATGGTATGGTGTACATATTATGGTCGGAACCAGCGATAGGAGCGCTGACGATGTTGTTAGCATCGACAATGGCCTCGCCAATCTTTTCAAGGCTGCCGTAGAGGTTCTGCTTCAACACAACCGCTTTCAGGCAGTATGTCTTCTCCAAAACGCCCTCGCCCTGGATTGTCAATCCACGCAGGGTGTAAGGCTTCGCTGGTTCATTGACATGAGTACCGAAACCAGTTATATGAGCCTCGTCGCCCGCATCAAGACCAAACATCTGTGTCCACAGGGCGCTGCTCTCAGGACATACACCGAAGAATGGTACACCGTTATCAGTCTTGAGGATGGTAGTGCCGAAAGAAGGATGACAGTAGTTGGCACCAGTGTTGAGCCATTCGCCATTGACCATCACGCGAGCCTTGCCACCAATCTGCATTGTGCCGAAAGGATGAGTGAACGAGTTGCTGAGGCCAGCCACGCCCTGCGCCACAAGGGTAGGGAGTGAAGCGGTGTTCTCAAGACCTGTTGTCTCAGAACCACCAGGCACGAATGTGTTGTATGCTGTCACGAGATTCTTGTCGGCTGTCTCTGCCTGAACGGAGAGGTCGTTGCAATCAGCATAATGCCATACGAAACTCTCTGCCTCGAGCGATGAGGTGTTTGTCCATGTGAGTGGAGTAGCGTCAGGGAGATATACTGCCGATGAAGGCTGCTGGAAGTCAGGAGTCATACCGAAGTACATTGCCGATGAAGGCAGGTTGTATGATGCTGTTAGCGAAGGCTTCACCATCTCGATGTCATCGAGGAACATCGAGTCACCGTCGATACCCACATAACGGAATGCAAAACGAACACTCTTGCCAGCGTATGGAGCCATATCCACGAACATTTTGCGTACAGCCACCGAACCATAGTGAGCGAGGTCGTACATATCCTGCACGCTCTCCAGCTTGTAGATGTCGAAGAGGCTGTTCAGCTTTGTCCACTCGCCACCTTCAACAGAGATGAGCAGTTGGAGGTCGGCAGTCGAGACATACTGCGAGAACGACATGCTGCTCTCATTGAAATATGTCAGGTCGAAGAGGAACAGAGGCTGGAAGAGTACATAATAGGTGAGGTATTCACCCATCTGTGGAGTCATCTCCGGAGTGTAGAGCCATTCGTCCTGTGCAGTATCCTCACTGCTGTAGGCAATAGCATAGTAGTCGCCATCGACAGGAGCAGGATAGAAAATGTTATGCTGTTTGTTTACTGTCCATGTGTGTGGATCGTCCTTGTCAGCAAGGGCTTCTGTGCGCTTTGCCGACCAACCCTCTGGCAACCAGAATAGATCGCCGTTCCAATCCTCAAAGCTCTCCTTCCACGAAGGGGTAGCATCCGATTTCTTTATTGCTGATTTGACAGTAGTAGATGTCTTTGGAGAAAGTGCATTCTCCTGACCAGCAACAGTACGTGTTGCTCGCCATTGCTGTGCTTGTGAGGTGGTTGCCAAGAACAATGACAACACCACGAGACAGAGAGTTTTCTTCATTTCTTGTTTTTATTTGGCTCACACTGACCTGAGAGCAACGGTAACTTTATTTTAAGTAGT
>JAUNIK010000414.1 GCA_030523505.1 Prevotellaceae bacterium
CTCAACACAACCAATGCCCTTGAGGCAATGGCTTCTTCTACTCCTGGTGTTCAGATTACACAGACTTCTTCTCAGCCAGGTAAGGGATTCAGCGTTACTATCCGTGGTAAGGGTACTATCGGCAACTCGTCTCCTCTGTATGTAATTGATGGTGTTCCTGGTGGCAACATCGATGGTATCAACCCTGCCGACATTGAGAGCATCGACGTTCTCAAGGATGCTGCTTCTGCTGCAATCTATGGTGCACGTGGTGCAAACGGTGTAATCCTTGTTACAACAAAGCAGGGTAAGACGGGTAAGGTTGAGCTCAGCTACAACGGCTCTATGGGTTGGTCGAACGCCTATAAGCGTCCACAGCTTCTGAATGCTCAGCAGTATATGACTATCATGGATGAGTATTCGTTCAATACTTCTGGTCAGAAGGTTGATTTCTCGGCTTTTGTTCCTCAGAATATTCTCGACAAGGTCGCAGGCGGTTGGGAAGGTACTGACTGGTGGGGCGCATTCGAGAATGAGAATGCTATTCAGCAGAATCACTCAGTAACCCTTACCGGTGGTTCAGATAAGTCAAAGTTCGCTTTGTCTTACACCAATACCAGCAACGAAGGTATCATGGGTGCAGACGTAGCTTCTTACTACAAGCGTAACACTCTCCGTATCAATAGTGACCATGTCCTCCTTAAGGTTAAGGACTATGACGTAATCACTATCGGTGAGAACCTCTCTGTTGGTTACAACAAGAGCCACGACTTGGCTGAAGGTGGTATGTACTGGAGCTATATCCACAGCTTGCTTCAGACAAACCCTCTCGTTCCTATGTATGCCAACGAGGTTGATCCTAATGCTGCTCCTGGTGAGTTGTACAACCATGTTAACTATGGTGCTGGCTGGAACGACTTCTGGTTCAACAACCCATACGAAGGTCTTACAAAGGGTGGTTTCAACTCTATGACACAGAGCCGTGGCCTTAACGTTAATGCTACTGCTTACATCACTATCCAGCCTATCAAGGGCTTGAAGTGGCGCACCCAGTACAACTACAAGTGGGATAATGGCGCTTACCGCAGCTATGGCGAGCCTCGCTCTCCTTCTTCAGGTTCTGGTACAGTCTCTTCTTATAGCGTAGGCCAGAACTCATGGATGAATACAAATTGGTCGATTGAGAATACTCTTACCTATCAGCTTCCTGAGCTTTTCGGTCATAACATCACAGTAATGGCTGGTCAGTCATTCCAGAGTACTGGTTGGAGTTTTAATCTCAGTGGCTCTAACTCTGTTGTCGAAGGTTCACAATTTGCTACTCTTAAGGGTTGGAATTCAGCCTACTTGGCAAACTTCAGCACTGACCTTGCAAATGCTTCACTTAGTGGAAGTCCTAATGACGAGGAGTATCTCGCTTCTTGGTTCGGCCGTGTTTCTTGGGACTACAAGGAGAAATACATGGCTACAGTGACAATGCGTTATGATGGTTCTTCTATCTTCAACAAGGGCGATCGTTGGGGTGCATTCCCATCAGTATCTGCAGGTTGGGTTCTCTCAAACGAAAAATTCATGGAGAGCACACAGAACTGGATGGACTTCTTGAAGATCCGTGCTTCTTGGGGTCAGAACGGTAACAACTCTATTGCTAAGTATCAGTATCTTGCTACAATCGCTCAGTCTGGTTCGGCTGGTGATAGCGGTTACAAGTTCAGCGATGACTATGGTTTCACTCTTACTGGTAAACCTAACGTAGGTGCTTACGCAAATATCGTACCTAATCCTGATGTGACTTGGGAGACTTCAGAGCAGCTCGACCTCGGTTTCGATGCTCGTTTCCTTGACAGCCGTCTCGGTTTGAGCTTTGACTGGTATAAGAAGACTACTAAGGACTGGCTCATCGTAGCTCCACGTATCGCCATTGAGGGTACTAACCCTGCATATATCAATGGTGGTGACGTAGAGAACAGAGGTGTTGAAATCGGTTTCACTTGGAATGACAGAATTGGTAAGGACTTCTCTTACAATGCAAGCGTAAACATCGCAACAAACAAGAATGAGGTAACACGTATTGCTAACGAGAACGGTTACATCAATGGTACTGGCGGTGTCCTCTCTCAGGGTACTGAGTACATCTACCGTGCAGAGATGGGTAAGCCAATCGGTTACTTCTTCGGTATGTCATACAGTGGAATCTGGCAGAATCAGGAGCAGATCGATGCTGCACGCGCTGCAGGCAAGGCTGTTCTCGACAACGCTCAGCCAGGTGACTGTATCTGGGATGACTACAATGGCGATGGCGTTATCCAGTATTCAGAAGGTGCTGCTTGCGACCGTCATGAGATCGGTAATCCTAACCCAGACGTAACTCTCGGTGTTAACCTCGGTTTCAACTGGAAGGGTCTTGACTTTGCTGTAAATGGTGCAGGTGCATTCGGTCAGCAGATCATGCGTTCATACCGTTCATTCGGTGACTCTTGGTGGCACAACTACGACACAACCATCTTTGATCGCTGGCATGGTGAGGGTACATCAAATACCCAGCCACGTATCTCTGGTACAGGTCATAACAATACTATCTGGGTTTCTAACCGTTACATGGAGGATGCAGACTACTTCAAGATCAAGGCTGTAACTCTCGGTTACGACTTCACAAAGATTTGGAAGAAGTGCCCTCTCCAGCAGCTCCGTCTCTATGTACAGGCTCAGAACCTCTACACATTCACAAGCTACACTGGTCTCGATCCTGAGGTTGGTTCAGCAGGTGGTGCCGACGGCTGGGCTTCTGGTATTGACCTCGGTCTTTATCCACCATCTCGTACATATCTCGTAGGTGTTAACATTAAATTTTAATACGAAAAAG
>JAUNIK010000010.1 GCA_030523505.1 Prevotellaceae bacterium
CTACAGGTTATCAATGATATTCGGTTAAACACAGGGTTTTACTAGTGAGCCAAATGATGTTGTGAAAGCGGTGGAATGAGCCCCGATTTGCGCGCAAATTCATCGTCAAAGCGGTGGAATGACAGGTGGCAGATGATTTTTCGGGGGCTTTTTCTTGTGTATTTCATGGAATTATCGTAACTTTGCTAAATGCAAAGCATTTCCAAATAACAATTATATAAAACTATGATTAGAACCGCTTTATTATTCGTTGCGATGCAACTGTGCTTCGCTTTCAACTGTCAGGCAGATGATTTGAAACTTGTTGAGAACATTCCTTACACTCAGGAGACTGCTCCGTATGCTGTTGAGCGCTGCAAACTCGATGTGTATTCGCCTGTTGGAAAGACAGATTGTCCTGTTGTGGTATGGTTCCACGGTGGTGGTCTTGAGGGTGGCAACAAGCATCTCCCAAACGAACTACGTGATTGCGGTTATGTGGTTGTTGCGGTGAACTATCGCCTCTTGCCTAAGTGCACTCCTGCCGAGTGTATCGATGATGCTGCGGCTGCTGTGGCTTGGACATTCAATAACATTGAGCAGTATGGCGGTTCGCGCAAGAAGATATTCGTTTCGGGACATTCTGCTGGTGGCTATCTCACCATGATGATTGGTCTCGACAAGCATTATCTTGCTAAATATGGCATCGACGCTAATGATATAACCGGTCTTATTCCGTTCTCAGGACAGTGTGTCACTCATTATAATGTACGCAAACTCCAGGGCGTGGGACCATTGCAGGCTACAATCGATGAATATGCTCCTCTCACATTCGTTCGTCCGGATGCACCACCGATGATTATCGTGTCGGGCGACCGTGAACTTGAACTCTATGGACGATATGAGGAGCAGGCTTATATGTGGAGAATGATGAAACTCGTTGGTCATCAGGAGTGCTACATCTATGAGATGCAGGGATTCGACCACGGTGCTATGGCAGCACCAGGTTTCCATGTTCTCAAGCAGCATGTGAGTCGTATCCTTGAACAGAAGAAATAAGAAAAATGTCAGATTTTACAATTACAAGTGCACAGAACCCAAAGATCAAGTTCTTGCTTGGTCTGCAGCAGAAGTCATCTGAACGTCGCAAGGCAAACCTCTTCGTTGTGGAAGGGGTGCGCGAACTGATGCATTGCGTGAATGCGGGATATAAGATTGACAACGTATTCCGCTGTCCGCAGATACTTTCCGACGGAAAATGGGAGGAGATATCATCCTCGCTCTCAGTTGATACATCGTATTTCGAGGTGTCGCCAGAGATTTATGACAAGATAGCATACCGTGGTGGAACGGAGGGCGTCATTGCAGAGATTGTGCCTCAGCGAAAGACTCTCGATGATTTGTGTCTGCCCGAACGACCACTCATCGTAGTCTTGGAGAGTGTCGAGAAACCAGGCAACCTCGGAGCTGTACTTCGCAGTGCTGATGCCGCAAAAGCCGATGCAGTGATTATATGCGACCCGCTGACGGATTTATATAACCCGAACCTCATCCGCAGTAGTATCGGTGCAGTGTTCACTGTGCCTGTAATTGCTTGTAATTCAGAAGAGTGTATCACTTTCTTCAAGAAAAACAACATATCGATATTGACTGCCCAGTTGCAGGATTCAAAGCTCTACTATGATACCGATATGACCTGTGGTACAGCAATTGTGATGGGAACAGAGGCGACCGGATTGACCAATGTGTGGCGCGAGGCCGCCGATGCCCATATCCGAATACCTATGTTGGGCAGATTGGATTCGCTTAATGTTTCAGTGAGCGCAGCGATTCTGCTCTTTGAAGCAGTACGCCAGCGTAACCTGTAAACTCGCTTTTATAGATTAGACAATGGACAAGCTTACAATACAGTCAATCAACGAGGATGCTATTGCCGAGAAGGCAGTCGGTATTTTCAAGCAGGGATACAACTGTTCGCAGTCGGTGGCGCTGGCTTTCGCTGATTTGTATGGTATTCCTGAACCGCTGATGGCCCGTCTGTCGGGCAGTTTTGGCGGTGGTATCGGCAGAATGCGCGAGACATGTGGCGCAGCGTGCGGGATGTTCATGCTGGCAGGACTTGAGGTGCAGGATGTTGACGACTCGCTTTGCGAAACATCGTTCGATGTCAATCCGTACCCTTCGCAAGAACTGAAAAAGAAGAACTACGAGGTGGTGCAGCGTCTGGCGTCAGATTTTAAAACCGTTACGGGAAGCATCAACTGCAAGGAACTGTTGGGCTTGAACAAGAAAAGAGCCGACGGAACAATCCCCGAGATAACCATCGTAGCCACTCCAGAAGAGCGAACAGATGAATATTATAAAAAACGTCCTTGCGTAAGAATGGTTGAAACGGCTGTGCGCATTTATTGCCGTTATTTGAAAAGTAAACTTGATTAGCAGTTTTACGAAATGAGAAGTGTTGGATTCACTACAGCATTATTTGCCTTGCTCCTAGCTTTGTTGCCATTCAATATGGTAGCACAGACCGAGTTTATGGCTGGTGAAGTGGTGTCTGATGATTTCCTTGCTAATCACGACTATCGTGAATTCTTCACTTCGGAGGTCATCCCTGACTCTGTATTCTCTCTGATGCAAGGCAAATCGTGGAAGAATAACTGTACTACCAGCCGTTCCGCACTGCGATATCTGCGGTGTCTGCATAAGAACATCGACGGTGAGAGCATCGTTGGCGAGATGATTGTCAATGAGAAGATAGCACAGAAGGTGCTCAATATCCTCTGTGAACTGTATGAGAATGATTATCCGATAGAGAAGATGCTTCTTATTGACAATTGGGATGGTGTTGACGAACAGTCAATGCAGGCCAACAACTCGTCATCGTTCAACTTCCGTTTCATCTCTCATACAACGAAAGTGTCAAAGCACGGAGAAGGAATGGCCGTTGATATCAATCCGCTGTACAATCCCTATGTGAAGACAGTAAAGGGGAAAACCGTTGTAGAACCATCTACGGCGAGAGCATATCTGGACAGGACAAAGAACCACCGCTATATGATTAAGAAAGGTGATTTGTGCTATCGACTGTTCATAAAGAACGGTTTCCGTTGGGGCGGCGACTGGAAATACAGCAAGGACTACCAGCATTTTGAAATGTGACATGGTGGGTTCCATAAATGTGCATCATAATTAAAATTTAACCGTGGGAAGTTATTGAACCCACCTCAGACAATAAATATGGCAAAGAAAGTAATAGATTTGGACGGTTTGAAGGTAAAGACCAACGACCAGAGTTTTGTACAAAACCAGTATATCCACAAGTCCCTTGAAGACTACGGGTGGGATGAGGAATTCCTTGACAATATGCTCTATGTGGCAGAGGAATGTCCGAAGCATGAGTGGATGAAGGATCCGGAGATTCTCAACAACCTCGGTATTGTCTTTACTGAGGGAGTCTGCGTTGATATCGATATGGAACGAGGAATCGGCTATTTTGAGAAAGCCATTCAGAAAGACGACGATCTGGCTCGTATCAACCTTGCTGATATCTATCGCGAGGGAAGAAACGGTATTCCGCAGGATTATCGCCGTGCCTACAAACTGTATCGCCAGTGTGGTTTGCCTTACGCTCATTTCCGTGTAGGTGAGGCATTTGAACTCGGTCACGGTGTTGATGTGGAACTCCCACAGGCAAAGCGCTTCTATCGCTTGGCATATAGCGAAGGTTATCCGCTTGCAATAGAAAAGCTAAAGACATTCAATTTCCTTGAAGATTAAATACTTGTGCTATGAAAAAGTTACTATCGGTAATCGTCCTCGTCTGCTTTGCGCTATCTGTCAGTGCTCAGCGATGGACCGTAGAAAAAGCCAAGGAGTGGGAGAAAATCAACCCTTGGTTTTGCGGTGTGAACTATATTCCTGCTAATGCTGTGAACTATACTGCCATGTGGGACAAGACTAGTTTCTCGCCAATGGTAATAAAGAAGGAACTTGCCCTGATGAAGGACCTTGGAATGAACTGTGTGCGCTTCGTCATGCAGTATAAGGTTTATGAGGAGAACCCTTCGCGTTTCATAAAGACTCTCGACAAAGTACTTGAACTCTGCGACAAGGCTGGAGTAAAGGCAATGCCGATATTCTTTGACGACTGTATTTTTGGTACCAACAATGACCCTGTGACAGGCAAGCAGCCGGAACCGCTCGAAGGGTGGTATGCTTGGGCTTGGAGCCCTTCGCCAGGACTGTCGATGGTGGTTGATGAGCGTGAACATGGTAAACTGGAGAAGTATGTAAAGGATATCCTGACCCATTTTAGCGACGATCCTCGTATCATGCTTTGGGATTTGTATAACGAACCAACAAATACCGTAATGCCAGAGCGTTCATGGCCATTATTGAAGAAAGTCTTTAATTGGGCTCGCACTGTCAATCCGTTGCAGCCAATCAGCGTGGGCTTGTGGAACGACAATGAAGAACTGAACAATTTCCTCGTTGAGAATTCCGACATTATCACATATCATATTTATGCTGATGCTGATAAGACTCTGAAGAAAATCAAGCAGATGAAGACATACGGGCGTCCTGTAATATGCACAGAATGGATGAACCGTGTGGCAGGTTCAACAATCAAAGACAACCTCCACCTGTTTGCTGAAGAGAATTCGGGATGTATGTTGTGGGGACTCGTCAATGGTAAGACACAGACGCACCTTTGCTGGGGACACCGCCCTGAACAACTCCCATATACCGGAGTATGGCAGCATGATATTTTCAAGAACAACATGAAGCCATACGATTATGATGAGATTGAGCTTTTAAGAAAGACTATAGACGCCAAAAAGGTTGAGAAGTTTAATTCTTACATGTAGTCGATAGCAACCTTCACAAGACATGAATAAGACAGAGTCACGATGTTCAGCAATAGGTCATCACTGGTTTGTTGGGATTGTCCGTAACAAATTAGAATTGATGCCGATGTTGCTGGTCGTCGTGGCTTTTGTTATTGGGCTGCTGACTCATCAATACACAATTCTGCATAGCCTGAATACCATCGCCTTGCTGATTATCGCGGCATGTACGGTGGTAGCTTGCTGTCTGCTGCAATCATCAGTGAAAAGCAATCTTGTCCGTGGGGTGTTGGCACTTTCTTGTGTATTTGTTGTGGGCGTATTGAGAAGTGGAGTTCAAGAAGAGAACAGTAGCAATGTGTGCTTTCCTGAATCTCCGGTGGTGCTGAATTTGGTCGTTTCCGACACTCCACAACAAAAAGACTACGGTGTTATCTTCTCTGGAATTGTTGCAGACGGTAGTTCCGCCTTTGATACAAAGACAATCCGATGCTGTTTGAAGGATGCTGAATTCCTGCCGAAGGTTGGTCAGACCATCCGTGTGAAAGGACGATTAAAGCCAATTACCAATAAGTCGAAGGGCATTTTCAACTACGAATTATGGGCGAAGAGTCGTGGAATCACCGCGCAGATGTATGTATATGGTGATAATGCGAGTCTTGCTGAAAGTAAATTGCAGACTCTCGGTGCATGGAACCGCTTTTCGGTAAAGTCGAAAATGTTGCGAGAAAGACTGTTGAGCCAGTTTCAGAGAGAAATGCGCAAGGATAGAGTAGGGGCTTCAACCGATAATTACGAAGAGGCTGTGATATATGCCATGGCTTTCGGTGAACGAACTGGCATCGGCGATGACATGCGGGAAATGTTCGCCGAAACCGGCGCCTCGCATCTTTTAGCGCTCTCCGGAATGCACCTCGGCATTCTCTATGTGCTGCTTTCAATAATAATAGTACGCCGAAGGTGGCAGTTCGTTGGTCAGTTTATTCTTATAATGACGATATGGACCTACGTGGTGCTCGTAGGAATGCCACTGAGTGTTGTCCGTGCGGCGATAATGCTAACAATCTATTCTCTTTCAACGATAGCCGGCAGAAACAAAATGTCGGTCAACGCCCTTTGCGTTGCGGCATTGCTGATACTCCTTGTCAATCCTCATGCTTTGTGGGATGTGGGCTTCCAGATGTCGTTCATGGCGATGGCCGGTATATTCGTTTTCTTTGCTCCTATATATTATATAATAGGTGCAGAGTACCTGCAATGCCACTGGCTGATAGGCAGATTATGGGCAATGGTATGTGTATCGGTCGCTGCGCAGATTACCACAATGCCATTGTCGGTGTATTATTTCGGCAGAATGACGATGATGTTCCTGCTGACAAACCTTGTCGCAATACCGTTGGTGACCGTTCTGCTCTATGCAGTGTTCCTGTCAATGATATTCTGGTTTATTCCTTTCTTGCGAGGATTATTGGTAAAACTCACCCTGACAGCCTCGTCGTTATTGGTTTCCGGCATAGGAATGCTGGCGAGACTGGACTTTCTGAGCATAAACAATATCAGCATCAACTGGATTCAATTGATGCTGATATATATGATTTTGATATGTCTTACGGTCATGGTTGTATTCTTCGTTCATTTGAGAAGATACAACAAGTACCGTGAGCAGATGACCAATCGTTTTGATTAGTCTTGTGCAATCCTATTCAATACTGAAGTAACTCTCGAGTTCAGCCTCTGCACACTGGTCGGTATTGACGAGATCATTGATGATTACGCCATGCTCTAGGAGTGCGATTCGTGTTGATACCTCAACGGTGTGCTGCAGGTTGTGGCTACTGATGATGATAGTAGCATTGTGCTCCTGTGCATAGTTCACGATGAGTTTCTTCAATACATTCTGCGATGAAGGGTCGAGGAAGTTGAACGGCTCGTCGAGGATAACAATCTTCGGTTGGGTGAGCAACGCACTGATGATACCAATCTTCTGCTTGTTACCAGCCGAGTAGTCACGGATGAGTTTCTTCTGACCGAGAATCTCACCTGCCATAAACTTCTCGTAAGTAGCCAATCGCTCGGCGATTTCCTCTTTCTTGAGGCCCGACACCTTACCAACGAAGTCGAAGTACTCCTCTGGTGTGAGGAAGTCGATGAGGAAACCATCATCGACATAAGCACCAACATGCTGCTTCCACTCCTCGCTTTCAGCCGGATTGATGACAGCCGTCTGGCTGCCCAGTTCGGTTGTCTGCTCTATGGTGTATTCAACCTTTCCCTCATCAGCCTGGAGCAAGTCGAGAATCATACGGAAGAGAGTAGTCTTTCCCGCACCGTTGTTTCCAACAAGACCGAGGATATCACCATTGTTGATAGTGAACTCCGGGATGTTTACGGCAACCTTCTCGCCAAACGCCTTCTTGAGGTTTGTAACCTTTATTTCCATATTCTATTATACTAAGCCACGACCGTGACAGTTCTTGAACTTCTTGCCTGAACCGCAAGGACATGGGTCGTTGCGTCCTGGAAGCTTCTCTTTTACTATTGGCTGTACTGGACGGCGGGCACCTTCGCGTGTATCCTGCGATGCTGCCTGCTGCATTCCGCCACCCTGCTGTACCTGCTGAGGAGCGTCGGCATCAGCCTTCTGCTCGTTGTAGCGCTGTGAGTGCTGCTCAGGAGCAGCCTCGCGAACCTCCTGCTGTGCTACCTGCTCAGGAATCATGGCACGCATGAGGATAGCAGCGATACGGTTGTTCATGTCGTCAACCATGTTGTCGAAGAGCTTCACAGACTCAAGTTTGAAGATAAGCAATGGGTCTTTCTGCTCGTATGACGCATTCTGTACAGAGTGCTTCAACTCATCCAACTGACGGAGGTTCTCCTTCCAGCAGTCATCGATGATATGGAGCATGATAACCTTTTCGAACTGCTTCACAACGTCCTTTGCCTCAGTCTCGTAAGCGAGTTTCATGTCGCAAGGGATATTGAATACATGACGCTGGTCGGTGATTGGCACCATGATACGCTCGTACTGGTTCATTGGGTTCTCCCAGATGTTCTTGATAACAGGCCAAGCAACCTCCTGGATGCGGTCGGTACGACGCTTGAAGTTCTCGATAGCCTTCTGGAAGGCTGTCTCCTGAAGTGCTTCGAGCTTACCGCCGTTGAACTCCTCTTCGGTGAAAGGACATTCCATAGCAAGAACCTTGAGGAACTGCTCGCGACATCCCACATAGTCGTTCTTGGTGGTGATGCTTACGACGCGGTCCCAGATGATGTTGGTGATGTCCATTCCGATACGCTCACCCATGAGGGCATGACGGCGCTTCTCATAGATGACGGTACGCTGCTTGTTCATTACATCGTCGTACTCAAGGAGATGCTTACGAGTACCGAAGTGGTTCTCCTCTACCTTCTTCTGTGCACGCTCGATGCTATTGTTGATCATTGAAGACTCGATACGCTCGCCCTCCTTGAATCCGAGGCGGTCCATTACGCTTGCGATACGCTCAGAACCGAACAGACGCATCAGTTTGTCTTCGAGAGAAACATAGAATACAGATGAACCTGGGTCACCCTGACGACCTGCACGACCACGAAGCTGACGGTCAACACGGCGGCTCTCGTGACGCTCAGTACCGATGATAGCAAGACCGCCGGCAGCCTTAACCTCGTCAGAGAGCTTGATATCGGTACCACGACCAGCCATGTTGGTTGCGATAGTAACGACACCGAGTTTCTTCTCCACTGGTTTGCCATCGATCATGACAGTTCCCAATACGCTGCGACCAGCCTCGGCTACGATATCAGCCTCCTTCTGGTGGAGCTTAGCGTTAAGAACCTGACAAGGGATGCGGTTCTGGTCGAGCATCTTCTTCAAGAGCTCAGAGATTTCAACCGATGTGGTACCAACGAGACAAGGGCGTCCCGAGTTACGCATCTCGATAATCTCCTGGATTACAGCCTTGTATTTCTCGCGGTTGGTCTTGTAAACACGGTCGTCAAGGTCGAAGCGGGCGATAGGACGGTTGGTTGGAATCTCCACAACATCAAGCTTGTAGATATCCCAGAACTCACCAGCCTCGGTTGTCGCTGTACCGGTCATACCAGCCAACTTATGATACATACGGAAGTAGTTCTGGAGGGTGATGGTTGCGAAAGTCTGTGTCGCTGCCTCTACCTTCACATGTTCCTTTGCCTCGACAGCCTGATGGAGACCATCCGACCAGCGGCGGCCTTCCATGATACGACCTGTCTGCTCATCGACAATCTTTACCTCGCCATCGATGACAACATACTCGTCGTCCTTGTTGAACATACAGTAAGCCTTGAGCAACTGCTGGAGAGTGTGAACACGCTCGCTCTGAACAGCATAGTGAGCCAGCATCTCGTCCTTCTTGTTGATGCGCTCCTCTTCGGTGAGGGTGGCGTCAGCCTCGAGAGCCGAGAGCTCTGAGGTGATGTCAGGAAGCACGAATAGTTTCTCGTCCTTTACCTGGTTAGCAAGCCATGATGTACCCTTGTCGGTGAGGTCGCATGAGTTCAATTTCTCGTCAACAACGAAATACAGAGGCTCGACAGCCTTTGGCATCTCGCGGTTGTTGTTCTGCATATAGTACTCCTCGGTCTTGAGCATACCTGTCTTGATACCTTCCTCCGAGAGATACTTGATGAGAGCCTTGTTCTTTGGGAGACACTTGTAAGAACGGAACAATGAGAGGAAACCGTCTTCGTTGAGTTTCGCTGCATCGTCCTTCTTGCCTGCCTCGAGCAAACGCTGGCTTTCAGCAATCTTGTTCTTTGCATCAGCAAGATACTCGGTAGCCAACTTACGCTGTACGCCTACGAGGCGCTCTACCAATGGCTGATACTCCTCGAACATCTGGTCGTCGCCCTTTGGAATAGGACCAGATATAATAAGAGGTGTACGAGCGTCGTCGATAAGCACTGAGTCAACCTCATCGACGATGGCATAGTTGTGGGCACGCTGTACGAGGTCAGCAGGCGAGATTGCCATGTTGTCGCGGAGGTAGTCGAAACCGAACTCGTTGTTGGTACCGAAGGTGATATCCGCCATATAAGCACGGCGACGCTCAGGAGAGTTAGGGCGGTGCTTGTCGATGCAATCAACTGAAAGGCCGTTGAACATATAGAGAGGGCCCATCCACTCAGAGTCACGCTTAGCGAGGTAGTCGTTCACTGTAACGACATGAACACCGTTTCCGGTCAATGCGTTAAGGAAGACAGGGAGAGTAGCCACGAGGGTCTTACCCTCACCGGTAGCCATCTCGGCAATCTTACCCTGATGGAGCACTGTACCACCGAAGAGCTGTACATCGTAGTGAACCATCTCCCATTTGAGGTCGTTGCCACCGGCAGTCCAGTGGTTGTGGTAGATAGCCTTGTCACCATCAATAGTGATGAAGTCGTTGCCTGGCTTGGCAGCGAGCTCACGGTCGAAGTCGGTAGCGGTAACGATAGTCTCCTCGTTCTCGGCGAAACGGCGTGCGGTATCCTTCACGATGCTGAATGCAACAGGCATGACATCGTTCAGAGCCTTCTCATAGATTTCGAGAGCCTCTTTCTCTAACTTGTCGATCTGGTTGAAGATAGACTCGCGCTCATCGATAGGAGTACCTTCGATGGTAGCTTTGAGTTCTTCAATCTTCTTTTTCTGTTCTGCAGCAGATGACTGTACATACTGCTGGATTTCCTTTGTCTTGGCGCGCAGTTCGTCGTTCGACAAGGCTTTGATTTCAGGATAAGCCTTCTTAACGGTCTCCACGAATGGCTGGATGAGCTTCATATCGCGTGAAGACTTGTTGCCAAAGATTGACTGCAAAAATTTGTTGAAATTCATATTGTTGTATTTTTATTTTGTTTTCTTGATTAGGCCCTGCCAATGATGGCAGGGAAGGGGACAGATTTTTTTCTCATAAAGCGCCTTCCCTTCAGGGAGGGATGGGGTAGGCTGCTTTTTAAAACAGCGGCTTGGCCTTGCAGGCGTTAGGGGCGCGGATGTGGATGCTCTTCGCAATGGTTGGTGCGATGCGCTCTGTTGTTACCGGTGTTTCAATATGTTCTGCCTTGATGTTCGCCCCGAGGAAGATGATTGGGAACGGAACGAATGCTGTGCGATGATGATACGATGTGTTGTCATCCTCGTTGACGATGTTCCATCCTGGTCGAACCTCCACCCACAGGTCGCCTGTTATGGCGGTGTCGTAAGGGCTTGTGCTTACCGAAGCCACTCCTGAGGTCATCATCAGCAGGTCTTTCGAACGCTGGATGATTTCCGAATAAGAACTCTTCTGGTCCTCGATGAGCTTCTGGTTCAGGTAAATCTGATTCTTATAGTAACCCTCAACCCATGTTCCGCTGCCATAGATAGCCGAGAGATACATGTTGAGGAGTTGCGATGTGCGGTTGATATAGAATGTACCCGTTGGTATGTGGTACTTCGCATAGTCCACCTCCGGTTCGTCGGTGTCGCCGGTGGCTGTTATCACGAACAGCACATTGTCGCGACCAATCTTTGCCTCGATGCCCGAGACGAGATTGCCGAGAGTCTTGTCGAGCGATGTATAGACACCCTCCATCTCGGTGCGCTGTCCCATCTGGTCGCCCAAACGAGCCGAGAGCGTCACTGCGATATAGTCGGTAACCTCATCGCGACCCACGGCGTTGTCGTTGATGCAACTCAGTGTGGCGTTAGCAACAAGATCGTTCATCAGGTCTTTTTTGCCCGATGTGACGGTGGAGTTGTAGGCACGCACCCATGTCTGAGCCGTTGCTGGATAATAGGCAGATGTAGCCCACGAGGCGCTGCGCTCTTCAATCCAGAATGCTCCGTCGGCAGCATGACCTGCTGACAGAATGGCAGCATCTTGGTTTTGGGCAAAGCCGAACACCAGTGCACGACCGTTGGTAGAGACCTTCAACTCATCGCTGACGGTGGATGTGGCGATATGCTCAGGCGATGCAACCTTCTTCTGGTCATAGACGCAGTACTCCGGACGCAAGGTCTTGCGGTTGAGCCACTGCTGTGACATTATCTTATTATACTGCGGAGTGGTGCCTGTAGCGATGCACGCAACAGCCGAAGCACGATCGACAGGTTCGAAAGGATACTCCACAGCCTCATACACACGGCCCTCCTGCAGGAGTCGGCGGAAGCCGTCCTGACCATAGAGTGGTGCGAAATGCTCCAGATAATCGGTGCGCAACTGGTCGATGGTGATGTTCACCACCAGTCGTGGCGCTGAATGAAGGCTCTGCGCCTCAAGGTCGAATCCATACAAAGTGGCGAGGAGCGCTGCCAGATAGAAGCGTCCAAGACCATTATGGAGCAGGGGCTGTATGTTGCGTTTATTTCTTTTCATTTTCTTTCAGTCCGTAAGAACTCATAAATCTATAGAACAAAACCAGTGCCAATCCTATTACACCTTCGGCAAATGTCTGCCAGATGTTCACAAGAAGAGCAACGCTAAAGCAGAATTCGAGTATCAGGGTCAATCCGCAGTCCTTGCCTTTGCGGAAGTTATTGATGATTCTCCAAGCGAAGAACAGCGACAGAGGATTGAACACAAGTATCTGTAAATTAATGCGTACCGTTGGATGCTGCGAGAAAATCATCAAGAGGAGAATCAGTCCCGGTATGCCCGACAGAAGGAGCAGGAAGGCATCAAATTGCCAGAGGCGTCGTTTCAGTCGGTATTTCTCGAGCAGGGTGATTGCCAATGCTATGAATATGAGATAGACAGCCACTGCGTCAGGGCGTGTGAACTGGTCGAGAAGCGACGAACCACCGTAGTTGTATTGCGAAGGAGTTGCCCAGAACTCGTTCTTTACCAGTGGACGAGCCTCGCCGTTACGGCTGATGAGTGCACGGTGGAAGTCCCTCTTCAGATTGTCGGGCAGGAACTGCTGCTGACGGTAGTCGGTGGCTTTGTCGGAACCCACACCCAACAGGAAGTCGTTGCCCCAGCGAGCCCACAGGTGGTTCCCGTTCCAGAGGTGAATCAGTTCACGGTAGGTAGGGGTGAATTCCTTCATTTCGCGATAGTCGAGTTTGCCTTCCAAACCTTTCTCGATGATGTCGCGAGCACGAGTGGTGCAGTTATCGTAGTAGAAATTGTAACGATAGTAGCGGTTCTCAGGCAGATAATTCTCAAACACGGCATTGATGATGTTACGCTTCTCCTGTGCGGTCAAGTCGAGCACCTGCTCATAGATGCCGCAGTTGAAGTAGTTGTAACGATCAACGAAGCCCTCCCAGGTCTCGATTTCCATTCGGTAGTCGGTCAAGCCGAAGGCGAACCTAACCACAAAGAAACTCTGCTTCTGGTCGAAGATGCCCCAGTTAGCCAGCAGATCCTCGCCCGTTTGGAGGTTGTGGATGCGAATGCCCGTGTGACCATAGAGCGCATATATCATGTTGTGAGGCTCGCAGGTGATGAGGCTAATCTCTATCTGGCTCATCAGCGAGTCGTTGGCGGCAGTCGTTGGAGCAGTGTCGCCGTCACTCATCTCGGCAGGTTGGTCCTGAGCCGAGAGGGCGGAAGTGAAGCCCAAGAGCAATGCGATGAGCAAGCCCTTGAACCAATGTATCGCTGTGTATGATGTTTCTTTTGTACGCATATTGACTGCAAAGTTACTAAAAAAAGCCCACTTGTCAAAGCAAAATTCCTTATTTATTTTCGCGTATCTGTATGCACGCGAGGCCGTTTGTAAAGTCTGTTCACAAGAAAACGGTGCAGAGAAATCTGACGAAATAGAAACGAAAACGAGTAAAAAACGGACGGATAACGGCTCTTCAGCGGTGGCTTTCTGTGAAAGTGGTGGAATGAGGGTGTCATTCCATTGAAATGAGGTGGTCATTCCGCCCAAATGAGGAGCTTAAAACGGCGCTTTTATGGGCTTGGAACGGCAGTTTTAGGCGGGGAAATGAGGCCTTTTGGAAAAGCAAAAGGCACAGTGGCTTGATAATCAGCGACTTGCGTAAATCGCTGAAATTCGCGTATTTGCGAGCAAGAGTGATGCTGGTTGAAAATACGCGAAATATGGAGCCTTTGTGAGAAGAATTTGTAAATAATATTGGAGTGAAATAATGTGTAAGAAAAACGCGCTTTTGCAGTTCGCCCATAATCCTCTGTGTTTTGCTGATTGAAGAAAACCGACATAAACCCCGCAGTGAGTTTGATGTTCTCTGAACATCTTGAATCTGCC
This sequence comes from Prevotellaceae bacterium, assembly GCA_030523505.1. Taxonomy (GTDB): domain Bacteria; phylum Bacteroidota; class Bacteroidia; order Bacteroidales; family Bacteroidaceae; genus Prevotella. The sequence goes on from JAUNIK010000010.1 coordinate 14,052, forward strand.
TTGATTGCCTGAGGATTAATGCAAGCATTATCCATCAGTCACTCAACCCATATTCAGTTCTTCGAACTAAACTCACTGCGGCGATAAACCAAGCTCGTTTCACTCGCGATAAACCAATCTGTGCGCTGGTAATCCAGACACACAGGAGAGGGTGTCTGGATAGCCGTATCCGAATGGCGGTTTATTTCTGGTTTATCGCCTTGCTGTTCTTTTTCATCCATAGGATGTATGGAAGGGTTCGGATTGTTGTCGGAAAGTTCACTTTCCAGAAACAATACGGAAACTTACATAATGAACACGAAGGGTTCAAAAAAGAACTGAGCAAGGGGTTTGTTTTTGTTTATTTTCAATCCACGCCCAACATGGGATTCTCCTTTATAAGACGGTATTTTAGGGCGTTTTGGGTGGTGGGATGATGCTCGCGCGACTTAACGGGTATCAAAAATCGTCTTAAAAAACCTTATTTATTTCACGCGCGATGATTTTATTTCATAAAAAATGAGTATCTTTGCACTTTGTATGGCGGTGTGGATACGTTTCCCGCCAACAAAACAAACGATAAAAAGATAAAATTCAGATAATGAGAAAACTATTTCTTGCTGTTTCTGCGATGGCTTTCGCACTGGGAGTACAGGCGCAGAATGTTACAAACTCACCATATTCGCAGTATGGTTACGGAAAGCTCGCCGACCAGTCGAGCGGTGCCTCGCGAGGCATGAACGGATTGGGAATAGCTGTGCGTGAGGGTAATCAGGTGAACTTCCAGAACCCTGCGTCATATTCGGCTACCGACTCGCTCAGTTTCATCTTTGATGCAGGCGTGTCGATACAGATGACCAACTTCCAGGAAGGTCAGCACAAGGTGAACGCCAACAACTCAAGTTTCGACTATTTCATCGGAGCATTCCGCATGTTCAAGCATGTCGGCATGGCGTTCGGTGCAATGCCTTTCTCTAATGTGGGCTACAACTACTACAGCTACAACACCCTCGGACAGAACGGTTCGATGGGAACAACAGCCACCATCAACACCAATACATACAAGGGCGACGGTGGTCTGCACCAGGTGTTCCTCGGTGTGGGTGTTGAACCGCTCAAGGTGAAAGGTACAAGCCTCTCCCTCGGTGCTAATGTTTCCTACCTCTGGGGACGCTACGACAAGAGCATCATCAATAGTTACAGCGATGATTTCGTCAATACTCTCTCGAAGTATTATCAGTGCAATATCAGCGACTTGAAGTACGATCTGGGTGTTCAGTTCCAGCAGAAGTTCGGCAAGAAAGACGCTATTACCATCGGTGCGACATATTCCATCGGTCATAATCTCCACGGAACTCCGGAGTGTCTCATCATCTCGGAGAACTCGCAGACACTTGTCAGTGACACCACCACCTACAAGGCAAATGGCGAGCACGCACTGCCAACGATGATTGGTGCAGGTGCTATGTGGAACCATGCCGGTAAGATTCGTGTCGGCGTTGACTATAATCTCGAAAAGTGGGGCTCGGTGAAGTACCCAATCTACAGCGTTGTGAACGATCAGCCACAGTATGTGATGACCGAAGGACTGATGATGGATCGCCAGAAGTTTACCCTCGGTGGTGAGTTCTGTGCCAATCCGCTGAGCCGTACATGGATAAACCGTGTGAAATATCGCTTCGGTGTTTCATACGCTACTCCATACATCAAGGTCAATGGACATGACGGTCCATCGGAAATCAGCGCCTCTCTTGGTTTGGGAATTCCTATCACCAACGGCTGGAACAACCGTTCTACCGTCAACATCTCTGCGAAATGGGCTCAGCAGAACGCTTCCGGCCTTATCAAGGAGAATATGTTCATGATTAGCGTAGGACTGAACTTCAACGAACGCTGGTTCGCTAAGTGGCTCGTTCAGTAATCTACTCACGTCAATAGATAGAGTATCGTGAAGTTGCGTCGTGGTTTTTATGCTGTCGTAGTGTGCCTGCTGTTCGGTGTCTTTTCGTGCACCGAACCGAAAGAGCACATCGCTCCTGCCGTGAACGAGAAGGACTCGGTGGCGATGATGACAACCTACGGCATAAACATGCTCATCAGCGACTCCGGTGTTATCAAATACCGCATTGTCTCTGAACGATGCATCAACAACCAGAATGTCAACCCAAAGCGCACGATATTCGACAAGGGAGTATTCCTCACACAGTTCGACGAGAAGCACCATGTGCAGGCTTACATCCAGGCAGATACCGCTTATAAATACGATGAACTGCGACTGATGGAGCTCCGCGGCAGAGTGAGGATACTGAGCAAAGACGGATTGAAATTCCGTGGCGAGGAACTCTTCTGGGACCAGAACAAGCACGAGTACTATTCAAACAAATACTCGTACATGGAAACCCCGGAGCGTACACTCGAAGGTAATTATTTCCGCAGCGACGAGAACATGCGAAAATACTATGTATTCAACACCAAGGGCTCGTTCGAAAAGAGCGATATCGTGGGTGAGGATACTACAACGAATACAGCCAAGAACGACTCTACGGCACCGCCGGTTCGTCAGGCTGAAAGACCGCGACAGAAGAGATAGCACACTCAGTGTGGCATCACTTCTCCGGTATTAAAGTCAAATAGAAACAATACTGTACATTGGACACTATATTAGTCATAAGCATACTCATCACTCTGGCATTCTCCGCCTATTTCTCGGGCATGGAGATAGCCTTTGTGTCGAGCAACCGAATGCTCGCCGAAATGGATCGCGAGAGGCATGGCTTCACCCAGCGCCTGTTGGATACATTCTATAAACACCCCAACGGATTTGTTTCCACAATGCTCGTGGGAAACAATATCGCCCTCGTCATCTATGGTATTCTCATCGCAAAATTCTTCGACAGTACCATCTTCCGTGGTGTTGATCCAAGCATCTCCGTGCCTGCCGACACAATACTCTCCACTCTCATCGTACTCTTCACCGGTGAGTTCCTCCCAAAAGCTCTGTTCAAGAAGGACGCCAACAGATGGCTCTCGTTCTTCGCCTTGCCTACATACATCTTTTATATTATATTGTGGCCGATAAGCAAATTCACCACACTCCTCTCTCAGCTATTGCTCCGCATCGTAGGCGTGAAGGCAGAGAAGCAGGGTGGGGATGTCGGTTTCTCGAAGGTTGACCTCGACTATCTCGTACAGACAAGTATCGACAATGCCGAGAACGACGATGAGATTGAACCGGAAGTGGAACTCTTCCAGAATGTCATCGACTTCACCGACACCAAGGTGCGCGACTGTATGATACCTCGAACAGAGGTTGATGCCGTGGATATCCTTGACTGCACACTCGCCGAACTGAAGCAGAAGTTCATCGAGAGCGGCCATTCGAAGATTATCGTATATAAAGAGGACATCGATCATGTGGTGGGTTATATCCACTCGTCAGAGATGTTCCACAATCCGGAAGACTGGCGCGAGCATATCTATACGGTGCCTTTCGTGCCTGAAACCATGGCAGCCCAGAAACTGATGCAGATTTTCATGCAGCAGAAAAAGAGCCTCGGAGTCGTTGTCGATGAGTTCGGCGGCACTGGCGGTATCGTTTCGCTCGAGGACATCGTGGAGGAGATATTCGGTGAGATTGAGGATGAGCACGACTCATCCAACCTCATTGCCGAGAAATTGGGCGACAACGAATACCAGCTTTCTGCCCGTCTGGAGATTGACAAAGTAAACGAAATGTTTGACATCGAACTGCCGGAAGATGATGACTACATGACTGTCGGTGGTCTCATCCTACACTATTATCAGAGTTTCCCAAAACTCAACGAAGTTGTGAAGATAAAGCACTTCGAATTCAAGATATTGAAGAAAACAAACACA
>JAUNIK010000415.1 GCA_030523505.1 Prevotellaceae bacterium
TCAAGAAAAATCTATCACTCCATATTCAGGATGAACCATTAATTTCCGAAAATTCGCGTTTAATTTCCGATAATTTACGTTATGCGAAGCTCAAAAATCGAATCCTTTAATTAAGACACGTATGAACATTAGGGATATTTGTATGAAATAAGGAGTAAACCGGTGGGGCTTACTCCTTATTATATTATATATAAGGTGGGAATCGAATGATTTCCTATGTTCCTTTATGCACAAGCGAAGAGGATTACCAACTGGGCTGTGAGGATACGGAGGAACATTGACAATGGGTAAACTGTTGAGTAACCAATTGCTGGGGCTTCCTTCGAACAGCTTGCATTAGCAAAACCAAGTGCTGGTGGGTCGGTGTATGTACCAGCAATCATACCCATCATGGTGAAGTAGTTGAACTTGAACTTCCAACGTGCGATAGGACCAACGATGAGGATTGGGAGTACGGTGATGAGGAAACCGCAGATGACATACATGTGACCACCGTTGAGGATTGTCTCAACGAAGCCGTCGCCTGCCTTCAAACCTACACAAGCAAGGAACAAGCAGAGACCAGTCTCGCGCATCATCAGGTTAGCCGATGTTGTAGCATAGGTGACGAGCTTCCACAAGTGACCGAAACGGCCGATGAGGATAGCGATGATCAATGGACCACCTGCCAAACCGAGCTTCATTGGTACTGGCATGCCTGGGAACATCACTGGAATCTGACCGAAGATGATACCTACGAAGATACCGATGAAGATAGTAGCGAGGTTTGGATGGTTGAGGTGCTTTGTTGAGTCGCCCATCAAATCAGCAACGCGCTGTACATTCTCCTCAGGACCAACACATGTGATCTTATCACCTACATGGAAGTGGTGGTTGCGTGAAGCAAAGAGGTTCATGCCCTGACGTGAGATGCGGGTTACGTTGACACCATAAACGCTCGAGAAGTGCATTGAACCGAAGGTCTTTCCGTTGATACGTGGGTTGGTGACAAGGATCTTGCGGCTCACCATGTTCACGTTTGGATGAACCTCCTCCTCGAACTGACGACCAGTCTCAGGACCGATAAATGCCTTTACAGCCTCAGCATCGCTCTCAGCACAAACGATATAGAGATCGTCGCCCTGTGAAACGATAGTGTTGCGGTTTGGCACAATCAGCTCCTCGCCATGGAACATACGAGTGATGACGAAGTCGCGCTTGAGGAACTCAGAGAGTTCGAGCACTGTACGGCCAGAGATGTAAGCGTTGTCAGCACGCAAAGCAAGGTTGCATGGAGTCTCGTGTGGGTTGGCAGCCTCAGCATCCTCAAGCTCCTTCTCCTCGTCAGTGAGGGTAATCTTGCAGATGAAACGGATGAGAACAGTAGCACCGATGATACCGAGCACACCGAGAGGGTAGGCGCATGCATAAGAAGAAGCCAACTGTGGAAGCGAACCACCGAAGTTTGCCTCGCCCAATGACTTCACTGCCTCGTTGGCAGCACCAAGACCAGGGGTGTTAGTAACAGCACCGTAGAGAGTACCCACGAGCATAGCGAGGTCGGTCTTTGTGTGCTCAGGGAAGAACACATAGAAGCAACCGAACATCACTGCGATGTTAAGACAGATCATGCAGATTGACATGAGGTTCATCTGCACACCGCCGCCCTTGAAACTCTCGAAGAATCCAGGACCTACCTGAAGACCGATGAAGAAGACGAAGAGGATAAGACCGAAGTCCTGAAGGAACGTCATGAGGTCTTTATCCACAAATTCTGGATTGGCCATGAAACCGAAATGTCCCACGAGGATACCCGTAAACAGTACGAATGTCACTCCCAGGGCAACGCCACCAAACTTGACCTTGCCAAGCAAGACACCAACGGCGATGACCAATGCGAGGATGAGCACAGTATGTGCCAATCCAGGGTTTAAGAAGAGATTAACAATCCACTCCATAATTTAATTGGATATTTTTGTAATTTATTAAAGTTAGATACTAATGTTTAGGATAGTCTTAATCCCGTTGTTTCCGCGGAAAAAAGATAACCCCCTCCCTTTGCGAGGGAGAGGGGAATATTGATTTAGTAAGAACGTGCAATAATTACGCGAGCTACTGATGGTTTGCCAGAAACCATGTCAACACCAGGAGTCTGTTCATAGCCATAAGGCACGCAACGGATTGTTGCCTGTGTCTCCTCCTTGATCTTTGCCTCTGTCTCGGCTGTGCCGTCCCAGTGAACGAGGAAGAAACCACCGTCCTTGACCTTCTCCTTGAACTCCTCGTAGTTGTCGCACTCATAGATACGTTCATCGCGATAAGCCTTAGCCTTTGCGAGGATGTTCTGCTGGATTTCCTCGAGCAACTGCTGAACGTATGCTGAGATGCCCTCGATAGGACGAGTCTCCTTCTCGAGTGTATCACGACGCATCACCTCGATTGTGCCGTTCTCCATATCGCGAGCACCGAGGACAAGACGTACTGGAACACCCTTCAGCTCGTATTCTGCGAACTTGAAGCCAGGACGCTTGTTGTTGTCGTTGTCGTACTTCACGCTGATACCCATAGCCTTCAACTCTGCCATGATCTCAGCAGCCTTCTCGTCGAGCTTGATCTGAGTGTCGCCCTTGCCACCGATTGGCACGATGACAACCTGCAGTGGAGCAAGACGTGGAGGGAGTACAAGACCATTATCATCAGAGTGAGTCATGATGAGAGCACCGATGAGACGAGTAGAAACACCCCATGATGTAGCCCAAGGAGTATCCTGAGCATTGTCCTTGTTGAGGAATGTCACATCGAACGCCTTTGCGAAGTTCTGACCGAGGAAGTGGCTGGTACCGCTCTGGAGAGCCTTGC
>JAUNIK010000416.1 GCA_030523505.1 Prevotellaceae bacterium
ACCTTGCTGAAGTTTCTACTCTGTGCCATAGTGATTCTGTTTGTTTTGCGCTGCAAAGGAACGAATTATTTCGGACTTTTCCAAATTATTCGCGAGATTTTTGGCATTTTCTTCTTCGAAGGTGGAGAAAACGCTGATATAAAGGAGGAAGTGGCAGTGGCAGGGATTACTCCACTGCCACCTTACCCTTCGTAGGATTATGTGATTGTTCAAATAAAGCATCATTTCTTCAAATACACAATCCTATTTCTGCCATTCTGATTTTTCAAAGAGAAACCTTGTGGCAGGAACAGCTGCAAGTCCGGAGAGAATGAAGCTTCAGTATCATTTTGTACTATCTCAATCGTTTCTCCCGAATAGTCATATTTGAAACCAGTCATGCCATAATAGTTCATGTGATTGATCCACGCGCGATGCCGTTCGGTGTCCAACGAGATACACTTGATCTCGTTATGTGCCAAACCTGAATTCGACACATTGTGAGATACAAATTCATCTATGCCGTCAAATATTGTCAACCCGACATGATCATGGGTGGCAAGCCAGAGATTGTCTTTCTCGTCAATGGCAATATCCATGATAGTATTGCTTGGCAAGTCGCTGTTGTTAATGTTCCATGTTTTCCAGTTTGTTCCGTTGAATCGGGTCAGACCACCTCCATATTCCTTACCGATGACGAAATTCCCATTACGAATGTACCCAGTGCCCATCCATATTCTATCTTGAGAGTCTATGGCTATGCTTATGACATAATTCATAGGCAGAGGGTTTTTCGTCTTGTTATAGTTCTTCCATGTAGTTCCATCAAAGCAATACAGTCCACTGTTTCCATCAACGCTTGCACCGCACCACACATTTCCTTTGCTGTCAAAAGCCAGGCAGGATAGGCCATCGCTCTTCAAGCCGGAATTGGCGCTGGTATATCTCTTCCAAGAGGCGCCGTCGTACAATCCCAGTCCAGACTCTGTCGCCAACCACAGGCGGTTCTGATCATCAAAGGCCATCTCATTGATCAGCAAACCTTTGGAGAAAGGCATCTCGGAGTAGAGAACTGCCGTCTTTTCTTCTCCTCTGAATACAAGCAGGCAGGTGTCATTGCTCTGGTAGTTGAGCCATACACCTCCATCTTTGTCAGTTGCGAAGCTCTTGACATAATAATCGGTATTATTTGGTTGTGCAAAAGAAAGGATGGCCTCTCCTTCGGCAGAGAAAGCATATACCATTCGATTATTGGCGGTCCAGTAATTGCCTTCCTGATCAACGCATCCTGAGATGGCATAGTCATTTCCCAAGTAGGAGGAAGGATCAGTTATTGGTATAAATTTATCATTTGAGAAACAGAAAAGGCCATCATAGGTAGTGCCCGCATATACTGATCCATTAAGGCAATGCAGGGCAGAGATAAAACCTATGGTCTCATTCGGAATAGTCCAATGAGACAAGGGCTCTCCCTTAAACAATTTATACAAAGTCATGCCAAGCGAGAACCATACATCATCATTCTCGTCAACAGCCAGAGCCATGATCTTTGTTCCTTCCACAAATTGATGATATTGCGTTCCATCGTATTCCACCACACCGTCATCGGTAGCCATCCAGATATGCCCCTGGCTATCCTGAGCCATCATATACACAGAGCCGAATGCCTTAGAAAGCGTGATGATCCTGTCTTCCTGCTCTGAGAACATGCAGAAATTCATTTCGCCCCACTGGTCCATGCCGCCAATCATCAGTTCACCCTCCTTATTGCGAAGCATGGTATAAGGAGCCCAGTCGTTGCTGACGTATGATTTTGGCGTAGTATACTGACGTGTTTCTGATGCCGTAATATGGAATAGGTAGAATAAGCCGCCCAGCCATAAGCTATGATCGTCGTCTTCAAACAGGCAGGTAGGAATAAACAAAGGCTCGCTGATGCCCAGATCCTCCAGTTCATAATGAGTCATACCAGAATCATTGATCAGGTCAATGCCATAGTTCTTGCCTAAAGCCCACATGCCCGAAGGCCCTTCTGTCACGTAGAGCAGCTCGTTATCACCGATACCAGAGTCAGCATGTCGGAGCACCTCAGTCTGTGACGACTGGGTGTCATAGAGCAGCAGGCCTCCGCGTGTAGCCACATAGAGCATATCCCCAGAGTGAGCGATACTGCTGATTCGCTCTGTCGAGGTAACGTTATAGAAATCCGACAATCTTTGAGCTGATCCATTGATGGCGGCTATCAATAAGAGTACAAAAAGTAGTAAGTGTTTCATTCCTTATAGTATTAAGCGGAGAAAGAACAGTCTTTCTCCGCTATTTTTTATAATTCAATCTTTTTGATATTTGTATGGCCATTAATATTAAGACATACAAGTACGGTGCCATGATACTTTATAGTAAAACTTTGAGAGAAATAATCTTCAAGGCATTTTGTCGATTTCATAGCGAGCATACGTCCGTCAAGAGTTCTGACAGAGATTTCTAAATTTGAATTCGGTGTCAGAAAACAATGTACGTTAAGGGTATTATTACAAGCCATAATGTCGAAATCAATATCATTACTATATACGACATTGGATGCCTCTGATCGTCCTCTTGCAAGATTGTTCGAAGGGTCAATTGCTAGCAATTGCTTAGTGTATGCCATGGCATTAGTAAATGGGCTTCTAACGATAGTTTGTCCTTGATCATTATATATATTGGAAGCATTATTAGCAAATATATAATACAAAATAGACTGATTCGACGATACGGTCAAATCTCCAAGCAGTTTTGTAATATAGAAATTCCCGTCTTGCATCTTTTGGTATACAAGATATTTAGAGTCTGGGTTGTTAAGGCAAAAATGAAGTAGC
>JAUNIK010000417.1 GCA_030523505.1 Prevotellaceae bacterium
TGAAAATTGAAAATTATGGCTTTCAAGAAAGATACAAAGATAAAGACAAACTTCACCAAGATTACCATTGGACTCGCTTCTCCTGAGGAGATTCTCGAGAGTTCATTTGGTGAGGTTACAAAGCCTGAGACCATCAACTATCGTACCTACAAGCCTGAGCGTGACGGTCTGTTCTGCGAGCGCATCTTCGGTCCTACCAAGGACTATGAGTGTGCCTGCGGTAAGTACAAGCGCATCCGCTATAAGGGTATTGTCTGCGACCGTTGTGGTGTAGAGGTTACCGAGAAGAAGGTACGTCGTGAGCGCACTGGTCACATCGAGCTCGTTGTGCCCGTAGCTCATATCTGGTACTTCCGTTCACTGCCCAACAAGATTGGCTACCTGCTTGGCTTGCCCACAAAGAAGCTCGATGCTATCATCTACTACGAGCGCTACGTGGTTATCCAGCCAGGTGTGATGGCCGGCAAGAAGGACGCTGAAGGCAATCCTGTTGTTGGTTCTCAGATGTACGACCTGCTCTCTGAGGAGGAGTACAACGATATTATCGACAATCAGATCTCTCCTGAGAACGACTATCTCGACGATAGCGATCCCAATAAGTTCATCTGTAAGATGGGTGCCGAGGCTATCTACGACCTCCTCATCCGTCTTGACCTCGACTCATTGTCTTACGAGCTGCGTGACCGCGCTAACAGCGACTCTTCTATGCAGCGTAAGAACGAGGCTCTGAAGCGTCTGCAGGTAGTAGAGGCTTTCCGCTCATCAGTAGAGAAGGGTATCAACCGTCCTGAGTGGATGATTATGAAGATTATCCCTGTTACTCCTCCTGAGCTGCGTCCTCTCGTTCCCCTGGATGGTGGTCGCTTCGCTACTTCCGACCTGAACGACCTCTATCGTCGTGTTATCATCCGTAACAACCGTCTGAAGCGTCTGATGGAGATTCACGCTCCTGAGGTTATCCTGCGCAACGAGAAGCGTATGTTGCAGGAAGCTGTTGACTCATTGTTCGACAACAGCCGCAAGTCTTCAGCCGTTAAGAGCGATAGCAACCGTCCTCTGAAGTCACTCTCTGACTCACTGAAGGGTAAGCAGGGTCGCTTCCGTCAGAACTTGCTCGGTAAGCGTGTTGACTACTCAGCCCGTTCCGTTATCGTTGTAGGTCCTGAGTTGAAGATGGGTGAGTGCGGTCTGCCTAAGTTGATGGCAGCCGAGCTATATAAGCCATTCATTATCCGTAAGCTCATTGAGCGCGGCATCGTTAAGACTGTTAAGTCTGCTAAGAAGATTGTCGATCGCCGTGAGCCCGTGATTTGGGATATTCTGGAGAATGTGATGAAGGGTCATCCTGTACTCCTCAACCGTGCACCAACACTGCACCGTCTGGGTATTCAGGCCTTCCAGCCTAAGCTCATCGAGGGTAAAGCTATCCAGCTGCATCCACTGGCTTGTACCGCGTTCAACGCCGACTTCGATGGTGACCAGATGGCTGTCCACCTCCCACTGTCTAACGAAGCTATTCTGGAAGCACAGATTCTGATGCTCCAGAGCCACAATATTCTGAACCACAGGATATGGTACTCGGTCTGTACTACATCTCTAAGATTCGTCCAGGCGCTAAGGGTGAGGGTCTTACCTTCTACGGTCCAGAAGAGGCTATCATTGCCCACAACGAGGGCAAGTGCGACCTGCACGCTCAGGTAAAGGTGCTTGTTGACGATATCGTTGACGGCAAGCCTGTTCGTCACATGGTCGAGACCTCTGTTGGTCGTGTCATCGTAAATGGCATCATTCCTAAGGAGGTAGGTTTCGTTAATAAGATTGTTTCTAAGAAGTCTCTGCGCGACATCATTGCTGATGTTATCAAGAACGTAGGTTTCGCTGAGGCATGTGAGTTCCTTGATGGTATTAAGAACCTCGGTTACCGCATGGCCTATGAGGCAGGTCTGTCGTTCAACCTCGACGACATCATTATTCCTGAGGCCAAGAAAGACTTGATTGCTAAGGGTAATGCCGAGGTGCAGCAGATTACTGAGAACTATAACATGGGTTTCATCACCGACAACGAGCGTTACAATCAGGTTATCGATACCTGGACCCACGTCAACAACGACCTTGGTAACGTATTGATGAAGGAGATGACCGAGGCTGACCAGGGCTTCAACGCTGTATTCATGATGCTTGACTCTGGTGCCCGTGGTAGTAAGGATCAGATTCGTCAGCTCTCTGGTATGCGTGGTCTGATGGCTAAGCCTCAGAAGGCAGGTGCTGAGGGCGCTCAGATTATTGAGAACCCAATTCTGTCTAACTTCAAGGAAGGTATGTCAGTGCTCGAGTACTTTATCTCTACCCACGGTGCTCGTAAGGGTCTTGCCGATACCGCCATGAAGACTGCCGACGCTGGTTACCTGACTCGTCGTCTGGTTGACGTTTCTCACGACGTTATTATTAATGAGGATGACTGTGGTACACTCCGTGGCCTCGTATGCACCGCTCTGAAGAATGGTGATGAGGTTATCTCTACGCTCTATGAGCGCATCCTCGGCCGTGTATCCGTTCACGATATTATCCATCCTTCTACTGGTGAGCTCATCGTAGCTGCTGGTGAAGAGATTACCGAGCCTATCGCACAGATTATCGAAGACTCTCCTATCGAGAGTGTTGAGATTCGCTCAGTGCTCACCTGTGAGTCTAAGCACGGTGTCTGCAAGAAGTGTTACGGTCGTAACCTCGCAACCCGTAAGATGGTACAGAAGGGTGAGGCTGTCGGTGTGATTGCCGCTCAGGCTATCGGTGAGCCTGGTACTCAGCTGACACTGCGTACGTTCCTCGCCGGTGG
>JAUNIK010000418.1:0-724 GCA_030523505.1 Prevotellaceae bacterium
TACGGTGTCAGTGGTAACGCCATGGGCTTCGGTGCCTACTCGGCTGTTGCCACTTACGGTTCTACCGGCAAGTATGACGGTGGTTATGTGATGCTGGGTGCCACCAAGTTGGCCAACCCCGACCTGAAGTGGGAATCGACCGGTATGCTCAACATCGGTGTAGATTACGGTTTCCTGAAGGGCCGCCTGAGCGGTAGCATTGAATACTATGTGAAGAAGACCAAGGACCTGATTTGGGACTATCCCGTATCTTCTTACCTCTATCCTTTCGGCTCGATTGCTGCCAACGTGGGTAAGATTACCAACAAGGGTTTCGAAATCAGCATCACGGCTATCCCCGTACAGACGAAGGACTTCACCTGGAACACCACGCTGAATATCTCGCACAACAAGAATACGGTAGATAAGCTGTCTAACGCCCAGTATAAGACCTCTACCTTCTCGCAGGGTGACCCGATGGTAGCCGGTGTATCGGCCTACGGCTGGACACAACGTGTCATGGAGGGAGAGCCTCTCGGTACCTTCTATACTTATGAATGGGCTGGTGTAGATGAGGAAGGTGTCTCTGTTTACTATACTCGTGATGAAAAGACCGGTAAGCGCGATGGTGGTACGACTCGTGCTCCTGAATACAAGGACCGCACCATCACCGGTTGTGCTCAGCCTGACTTGAACCTCGGTTGGAACAACAGTTTTACTTACAAGAACTTCAACCTGACCGCCT
>JAUNIK010000418.1:734-1742 GCA_030523505.1 Prevotellaceae bacterium
GCCTTCTTGACGGGCGTATTTGGCAACGATGTCTATAATGGTCTCCGTGCTCACTACACCGCTCCCGACTTTTTTGCCGGTGGCAAGAACGTGATGAAGGAGTTCATCTACGAGCGTGATGCCAAGGATACCGGTTCCAACATTCCTTCCGACCGCTTCATCGAGGATGGTACTTACATCCGTCTGCAGACTCTGACGCTGGGCTATACCTTCAAGAATTTCAACGGCTGGCTCAACAACTTGCAGCTCTATGTCAGCATGAACAATGTATTCACTATCACCGACTACAAGGGCCTCGACCCCGAAGTAAACCTCGGTGGTATCGATCCGGGTGTAGATTATCGCTGGAAGACCTATCCGCATACCCGTACAACGATGATTGGTGCTAAGATTAACTTCTAAATTGAAAAGGACATTATGAAAACAAAGAATTTTATACTTTCGGCCGGACTTCTGGCACTCTCGTTGACCGGCTGCACTGACTTGGATGTGGATGTCAAGTCTCAATATACCGGTCTGGTAAGTTCTCCCGAAGCTGTACAGGCTAATATGGCTAACCTCTTCTTCCAGATGCGCGACTGTTTGGGTCGCCGTTACATGGAGGCTATGTGTCTGTCAAGTGATGAATACACATCATTGGCATATAAGGGTAACTGGATAGATCAATATGCTTATGCTCATCCTTCTTTCCATACATCAAAACCCGAAGATGCTACGGTGGATTGGATGGGTGTGATGGGCCGTGCCAATGTATTGGCCAACGAAATCATAGCTTCCAATTATTCGGACGAGAACAAATGCGCTGCTCGTGCTGTACGTGCTTTCTATACATTCCTTATCATGGAGAACTTTGGTGATGCTCCCATCCCCGATGCCACATATAAGCAGGAGAATGGCCTCGACCTTTTCGACCGTAACCCCCGTGGTGAGGTGGCCAAGTGGATTGAGAAGGAATTGCTGGAGGTGTACGACAAGTTGCCTGAAGCTACGACGGGTGACAACTACGGT
>JAUNIK010000418.1:1758-2830 GCA_030523505.1 Prevotellaceae bacterium
CCAACAAGTACATGGCGCTGGCTCTGCTCGCCAAGCTCTACATCAACTGGCCCGTCTATACTGCTGCCAAGGTAGCTGATTACAATGCCGCTTCTGCTCAGAACGAGAAGTTGGCCGACTGTATCAAGGTGTGTGACCTGATTATCAACTCCGGCAAGTTCGCTTTGGGTCCTGTGGCCTACCGCTTTAAGTTTAATCACAACAATACCGAATTGGTGGAAAAGGGCCAAATTAAGGACTTTATCTATGTCATGCCGTATGATACATATAGTGCTCAGGGCATGCAGTGGGGACGTTCGCACTCTTACAAAGACATCAAGGCTATGAATCCCAGCTATTTTGGAGAAAAATTGGGAAATTCAGGAGGTGCATACATGGCTTTGACTCCGGAATGTGTAGATCGTTTCAACCTGCCGGGTGACGAACGTAATTGGATGATTGCCGGCCTGCTCGATAAAGATGGTAATCCTGCCAATGGTCAGGTCTATGTGTATGACCCAGAGACTCTTTTGCCTACGGATCAAATTGCCATGGAAGGTACCCCGGAAAAGATTTATGATGAACAAGGAAATGAAATCGGTAAAAAGCCAGTAAGGCCATTGGTACTTTCTAAGACAATTCATGTTGTGCTTGATCCTGCGGCGAATGATGTCGGTGATGATTTGGAAGGTTGGCGCCAAGGTTACCGTTCTATGAAGTGGTTCCTATGCAACCGAGACTATTCTAACGGTCGTAACCAATCCAACGACGTACCCATCTTCCGCTATGCTGATATTCTGCTTACTAAGGCTGAGGCATTGGTACGTAGTGGTCAGGGTGGTGCAGCTACGCTGTTCAACCAAATTCGTAGCTATGTCAACGCTCCCACCATTGCCGGTGAGCCCAAGCTGGACGACATCTACATGGAGCGTGGCCGTGAGTTCTTCGACGAGCTGTGGCGTCGCAACGACATGATTCGTTTCGGTCACTACGAAGACGAGTGGTTCCCCCACTACAAGAACAACTCCAACGCCAGCTTCGACCCCAATATGCGTGTGTTCCCCGTTTCCAAGAGCGACTTGGACGTGAACCC
>JAUNIK010000419.1 GCA_030523505.1 Prevotellaceae bacterium
CCTATCGAGTGTTGCAGAGCTGTATGTTGCCTGACCAACGAGTTCACGATAAAGCGCATCGACCTGACAGAAAAGGACAAGGGCGTGCTCCGTCTTGTGCCTGACAATCCGAAATACGAGCCTTTCATCATCACCGAGGACGACCAATTCATTCTCTGGGGCGTGGTGAGATATGTGATTCATAAGACCGTATAAGTTATGATGTACGCTGTCGTTGACTGCGATAACTGCTTTGTATCATGCGAGAGGGTGTTTCAGCCCGAACTGCTTGGCAAGCCCGTTGTTGTTCTCTCCAACAACGACGGATGTGTTGTCGCACGCTCAAACGAAGCGAAGGCATTGGGCATCAAGATGGGTACTCCTATCTATCAGATAAAAGACCTTTGCCTGACTCACGATGTGCAGATACGTTCGAGCAACTACATCCTCTATGCAGACATGAGCAACCGTGTGATGAGCATTCTCAGGAAAGAAGTGGCGCCTGGTAGGATGGAGCAGTATTCCATTGACGAGGCATTCCTCACTCTTGACTCAACCTTCGACTACAAGCTATGGGGCGAAGAACTCGTGAAGAGGATTGGTCGCTGGACAGGAATGCCGGTGAGCATCGGCATTGCCCACACCCGGACATTGGCAAAAGCAGCCACATGGTTTGCGAAGAAATGGAAGGGATACAACAAGGTATGTGTCATCGACAGCGACGAGCAGCGTGAGAAAGCCTTGAAGGCACTGCCTGTCGATGAGGTATGGGGCATAGGATGGCGTGGTAAAGCGAAATGCGAACTCTACGGCATTGATACGGCTTGGGATTTTACAGAAAAGCCGGAGTCGTGGGTAAGGAGACTATTCACTGTGACTGGAGTGCGCACATGGAACGAACTGCGTGGTCAGTCGAGCCTCAGCACCGTCTTGACAGGCGACAAGCAGACAATCTGCACCAGTCGCAGTTTCGACGGGATGGTGCAGGAATACGGTCAGATGGAGATGTTCATCAGCAACTATGCCGCCCATTGTGCACAGAAGTTACGCGCTCAAAAGGGGGTATGCAGCATGGTGACAGTGTTCATCCAAACCAACCATTTCCGCGAGGATCTGCCACAGTACGATGCGGGATTGACAGTCACACTCATCACCCCGGCAAACTCCACGCAGGAGATTGTCCAGGCTGCCCTTCGCGCATTGAAGGCGTGTTTCAAAGAGGGCTATCACTACAAGCGTGCAGGAGTGATTGTCGGGGGAATAACCCGACAAAACGCCATCCAGCAGAACATCTTCGACGAACTGACACCTGAACAGCGAAAGAAATTCAACAAGCTTAGCGAGATTGTGGATACCATCAACCGCCGTATGGGCAACGATACTATGGTGCTTGGCATACAGCAGTTTCCGAAGGATGATGCTACCGGCGAGCAGATGAACTTTCGCGATCTCATCAAGCACGAGCATCGGTCAAAATGCTACACAACAGATATCAACGAATTAATAGAAGTAAAATAAGATAATGATTAGACGAAAATCTACAATGGAAGATATTCCTCAGATGCAGGAAATCTTCATTATAGCCCGACAGTTCATGGTAGCAACAGGCAATCCCAACCAGTGGACAGCCAACTACCCTTCCGTCGAACAACTTACAAACGACATAACCAGCGGTGACAGTTTTGTATGCATTGAAAACGACAAGATGGTAGCCACCTTCTTGCTACGAGGCGGCGACGACCCTACCTACGAAGTGATATATGACGGAGCATGGCAGAACGACAATCCATACGCCACAATCCACCGCATAGCAAGCAACGGCGAGGTGAAAGGCATATTCTGCAAAGCGATGGAATTCGCTCTGCAGCACTACTCCACCATTCGCATCGACACCCATCGCGACAACAAAGCGATGCAGCACGCCATCCGCAAGGCTGGTTTCAAATACTGCGGCATCATACACTGCTGGAACGGCGATGAGCGCTTGGCATTCCAATATAACTGATTCAACCTCCGCAAGTTTCTGACTTGCTCTGTTTAAGTGAAAAACAAAAAATCCTGAATAGATATGACATTACTTGAAGCAATTAAAGATCGCCACTCGGTTAGACGATACATCGACAAACCTATTGAGCCGGAACTCGTCAGCATTCTGCAAGAGAAAGTGAACGAGGTGAACAAAGAGGGCAACCTGCATATCCAACTCGTGACAAACGAACCAAAGGCATTCAAAGGCAAGATGGCTTATGGCACATTCAGCGGAGTGAGCAATTACTTCGCTATGGTGGGTAAGAAAACCGATAGTTCGGCAGACTCATCACAGGCATCTCTCTCTGAGCGTATGGGCTACTATGGAGAACAACTGGTGCTTTTGGCACAGACTCTTGGGCTCAGCACTTGTTGGGTAGGACTCACCTACAACAACATCAAAGAGGCATACGAAAAGAATGATGATGAGAAACTCTGCTGTATGATTGCGCTGGGATATGGTGATGACCCAGGAAGGAACATCAAACGCAAGAGCGCCAAGAGTGTGAGCAACGTAAGCGATGTTACTCCTGAATGGTTTAATAAGGGCGTGGATGCTGCCATCCTCGCTCCTACCGCCGTCAACCAGCAGAAGTTCTTCTTCAAGTATGAAGGTACCGATGAGAACGGCATTGGGGTGGTGAAGGCTGAACGAGTGTTCTCACTCATCGGCTATACCAAGATGGACTTAGGCATTGCCAAGTATCATTTTGAATTAGGTGCAGGCAAAGAGAATTTCAGATGGATATAACCGACTGATGAGCAATAATCCGATACATTCCGATATTCAATCAGGACCAGTAAAGAAGCGACTGAAGG
>JAUNIK010000420.1 GCA_030523505.1 Prevotellaceae bacterium
TACCCACGAGCTTCACCAACGACATTGAGTCGCCCATATCAGCATAATGAAGGTGGAAGTTTGGTTGACCTTCGAGATGAGCAATACGCTCGCGATAGTCAACCGAAGAACGGCGAATGATGCCATGAACATCATAGCCTTTGCTCAACAAAAACTCCGACAGGTAAGAACCATCCTGACCGGTAACACCAGTAATTAACGCAACTTTTCTATTATCCATTTTCAATCTAGTTTTTGAAAATATAACACTACTATATTTTACGATTCCTTATTTACTTTGTAAATACTGATGCAAAATTACTACAAAATATCCATACAGTTGTCCTTGTCCACTTTTTTCCACTGATAACCCCAGTTTATATGATTTATCACAAGGCAACCCACAAAGAAGCCCTACAGCGCAAGCGTTTTGTGCGGAGGCTGTACGCACAGTTGTGCGAAATGCCTTGCACAGTTGTGCGGACAGCGTAATACAATTGTGTGGACGGCCTCCGCACAACTGTACGAAATCGCCCACACAAGTTCATTTCAATAAAAAAGCCTTTTCTTCTCTGCAAGAAACTCCAATAAATGCTTTTACCAAACGAGATAAGACGAAACAAGCCAGTGGTTCATCTCATTGTCAGCTGATGGTTGAGCGTTAGGAATACTGAACGTAACGGTATGACGACCAGGAGCAAGGTCACCGAGAACCACCTCCTCTGGCCATACATCACTGCCCGGACACCAGTTTGAACGCGACAAATCTGAAGAACCTAATGGTTCCTCAATCTCCTTCTGAGTGTACTCGCCGGTTTCATCGTCGATATACGAAGCTATACGTTTGATGAGCCACACACCAGTTCCTGGGTTGAAACGGCGGAAAGAGGCACAGTCTGTACGCCAAGGAGTGAAACTAAGCACTGTTTTGCCATCCACCTTAACCTCATTCAGCTGCGGTGTGAACTCATCGCCACCACTATGACCGCCATGACCTGTGGTAATATACTTCAGTCTTACAGCCTTTGCTCCCTTTGGAACATCAATCTCTGCGACAATATCCTTACGTGCAAAGATGTCAGGGAACTCCTGATTGACATATGGCACGGTATTGATAATCGGCAACAGATGAGTGTCCTTGCGACCGTCCTGCTTTATCTGCGACTCCTTGATATCGAGTTTCAACGAAGCCAAATAACCCTTATCTGTCCATGTGTCGATATAGATTCCCACATACACCTCGCCCACGAGTGCCGGATATAGGTCGGTGATATCCTGTTTCCATTCCACCTGTTCAGCCCAATGGTCGATATACACTGGTTTACGAGGAGCCGACAACTCATTGTCGGGATTACTGAAATGACCTACACCGAAAGGAGTCATGAATCTCATGATTTCGATATTCGGAATATATCCTTCGGAAGGAAGGATGCCGACAAGCTTCTCGAGTTTCTGAGCATCGATGGCCGGATACTGCTTTTCGCCTTTTGCTATATCCATGATGTTTGTTATTGCCTCCTTTGGAATGACAAAGCATGATCCCGACTTATCCCAACGGTCGCCATTCGACTGAATAGTTACCGTTGCACTCATCTTTACAGAACGCTGGTATTCAGGTATTGCAATCTTCTTGATTATGATACGGCCGTTCATCAGTCGTATCAACGAACCATCGTCGGAATAGCCGCCAAACTTATCAGGCTGGAAGCATACATTGGTTTTGTCAAACACCTGCAACGAGAAATCGCCCTTTGCAGGATAGTTCTTTCCCCACAGGGAAATTGGCATAACGATTGCCAGAATAGCAATAATACGCTTGAAATTAATCATAATAAATTGGTTTAGGCGGAGGCTGTTCATCCCCCCATTAGTAATTCTACTGCAAATATATAAAGATTATCGTAAAAAACAATAAACTTTCGATAAGTTTTTCTGTCTAATTTTCAAATTTATTAATTGCCCAATTAAATAATGTCAATTCGGCAGATATTAAAGAACATCGCCCCTTATGTCAAGCCTTCTCGCTGGCTTGTGGCGTGTACACTGGTGATGACCGTCATCACCTCAATGATAGCACAGGTGAATGCTATCGTGTTGCAATACACCGTCGATGAAGTGAACAAACTCGTTGAGGCGGGAAAAGGACTCCTCGAGGGTATGCCGATAGTGATATGGATTTCAATCATTCTGCTTGCCAAGGAACTGCTGTCGGTCATCATAAAGTTCGGTCAACAGTATTTCGGCGAACGACTGCGAATACTCGTGGCACAAGATCTTGCGCAATCGGTCATCGAGAAGATGCTCACCTACCGCATGGCGTTCTTCACACAAAACGGCAACGAACCGGGAAAACTCCAGGCTCGTATCGATCGTGGTGTGTCGTCAATGACCCGAATGGTACAGATATTCTTCATCGACATTCTCCCACTCTTCGCCAGTGCTATCCTCGCCCTTGTACTTATGTTCAAAGCCAACGTCTATGTGGGATTGACGGCATTGTTCATCGTTCCTATCTACTTCCTCATTACATACCGCCAGTCAATAAAGTTGAAGGGATGGCGTGAGAACCTCCGTACATTCCGTGAACTGAAGAGCCACGGTATTATGAACATTCTTGAATCAATAAATGTCATCAAGTCGTTCAACCGTGAGAAGGTGGAGGGCGACAAGCAACTGAAATTGCAGAAGGACATCACCGAAAACCAGATGGCGACACGCAAGACTGCCTTCTACTACGAGGGACTGAAGACTTTCGTGGAGCAGGTGGGCGTGGTGCTCATCATCATCCTCACAGCCTATCTGGTTCTGGGACATTACATGACCATCGGTGCCATAATGTAT
>JAUNIK010000421.1 GCA_030523505.1 Prevotellaceae bacterium
CCAGTGTACAGCATACGATGATAGTGATAGCGTTATTACCGACGCTACCAACATCATGATATGTATGGTTGATAATCCGAGCATTTCCGTAAATCAATTTTCTCTATTGACTCCTGAATATATGTTCTACTATTGCAAAATTACATATTTTCTGCATTATTAGCAAAGGATTCGCTTGAAAATTGCAAATGTCGCATTTATTTTTGACCTTTAGTCTTTCTGGAAATGGAACCAGTCGAGGTCAACCATACCGCCAGCCTGCTTTGTCGCGTAGTTGAATATAGCGAAGCGATTGCCGGTGAAGTGGGCTGTGCTGAATATCATTCTAAAACCTCTGCCCAACTGCTTCCAATTCTTGCCGTCGTAGGAATATGAGAAGAATGCCACATCTGTGGTGTAGTCGCACGATGCCTTCAGATATACGATATCGCTCTGCAGGTCAACGCTGAACTTCTCCTTCTCACGGTCTGTCATCACAAGGCGCTTCTTGCCTCCGTCCATATTCACCTGGATGCTTCCTGGTTCTGAACAGAACATCGATATACCGGCGCGGTCTCCGTCCTTCATCGCTTTCACATCCATCTTGATACTTCCTTCTGACAGAGGACCATATGAACGTTGTATCAATGTGTTGCGTGCTTCGAAAAGACTCTTTACCACCTTGCCGGTTTTCAATCGCATCCAACCTTTGCGCTCTGTGAGCGACCAAAGACTGTTGTCTGGATTGTGGTTCCACTGCCATACGATGTCGAGTGCTGGTTTGTTGAACTCGTCGCTGGCTGTTATGCGCTCCTTGCATGGCTTGCCACCACCAGGCATAGGCAACTCCTGTGCTATGCATCCGTTCTCATCGCCCAACACTGGCCATCCGTTCTCCCAACGCATTGGCATGAGGAATGGAATACGACCTACAGCCTCGTGATCTTGGAACATCATCGACCATTCCTCGCCATTTGGAGTGTCGATAAAGAATCCCTGTGCCACACCGTTGTATCTGCCGTTACGCCAGAATCCCATATGGTCTTCAAGGATGATCTTCATGTTGTTGGCATAGTCACCGTCAATCTTGTCGGCACGGAATACAACCTGAGTGCGGATTCCTCCGTCAGGCCACCAGATACATGTGAGGTAGTATTTGCCGTCGTGCTTGTAGAGATGCGACCCCTCGAGCAGTCCGCGTGGCTCGCCGTGGATAACCTCTGTATCTACACCGTCAGGATTGAAACCCGGACGGAAGTCTGGGTAGAACTCCTTCAGCTTGATATGACTGCCATTATAAAATAGGTACGCGCGATCGTCATCATCAATGAAGAACGATGCGTCATGCAGATATTCGTCACACTGCCAGATGATTTCCCATTTCTTGCGTGGATCGGTGGTACGATATAGATACGACTTCACGCCAGTACCGAAGAAACAGTAATAAAAGCCTTTATGGAAGCGCAGTGATGCTGCCCACTGACCGCGGGAATACACATTACCTCCCTCGAGATTGTTCTTCGGACTTTCGTTGAGTGTCTCAAACAGATAGTTCACGGTTTCCCAGTGCACAAGGTCTGTTGAGTGCATGATTGGTGCACCAGGCGAGAAATGGTTTGTAGTACTCACCATCCAGTAGTCGTTGCCTACACGGATAGCATCCATATCAGGCACATCCGAGTAAATAACTGGGTTTCTGAATGTCTTGCCGTCAGCGAAAGCACTGATGGAACAGAGTAGCGACAATGCGCATACGAATAAGGTCTTAAGTTTCATGAGTTGAAATGGTTGTTTATTTCTTGCAAAGATAGCAAAATAAAATAAGATAAAGCAAAATAATACTTAAAAAACGTCTCTTTTTCGCTGTATTATTTCATTAGTTACCGAGAAAGTAGTAATTTTGCACACAAATTAGAACAAAACTATTAAAATTATGACAAAGAAACTTCTTTTTGCAATCGTTGCAGTAATTGCTTTTGCGTTCACTGTATCGTCATGTATCAAGGGTGAGAGTGGTCCTGCCGAGAACTATATCCAGGATTATTTCACTGTTGATGGCATCTATCCTACTTACACACTCTATTCTGACCACGGCTATACCGTATATCTTACTTCAGAGAGTGTATCGCAGCTTCCTGGTGGAAAAGGCTTTGATGGACATAAGCGTGTAAACCTTCTCTTGTCTTACACTGACGAGAATGTTATTGAAAGTGATAAAGATGTTATTATCCGTAATGCTGTAATCCAGTCTGGTCAGTATATGGATGAGAAGGATCCATTGACTATTGAGCAGGCTAATGGTCAGAAGCAGCTTGAGGAGGACAGCCTCTTCATCGTTGAGACCCTCTTCTACGACACTCAGTATGGTGTTAGAATCGCTCCATGGGTTGGCGCTAAGCAGTACATCAACATTCCTTGCTATGCAGGTTATGCATATGATGGTAAGGGTGTTTATCCAACATTCAACCTTACATACGATCCTGCTACATTCAAGGAGAACGAGGCTGAGGTAACATTCCTCTACAACCGCCATTGTGCAAAGACTTATAATTCAATTTATTATCAGGCTTTCGAGACAACATTCCCAATGGCAAGTATCATCCGTCAGGTTCCAGGCAGCGACTCTGTTGTCGTTACTATCAATACTAAGGGCAAGGAACCAGTAAAGGTCAAGATGGGCCGCTTCTAATCAGCCGCCTCTTAATAATAACAGCAACGCCGATCCTCCTCAGGACCGGCGTTGTTTGTTATCGTAGCATTTTTCCCTCCTCCCCCTTCTTTCTCCGCTGCGCTATGAAAGCGGCAAAGCCGAGCGCGGGGGGCGGGGGG
>JAUNIK010000422.1 GCA_030523505.1 Prevotellaceae bacterium
GCGTCATCGTTATCGTTGAAAGTTATTAAATAATTATGATCGACTGTGTACAGTATGCCAATGAGGCGGTGGAGTTGCTGAAACGATTGATAGCAACACCATCGGTGAGCCGTGATGAGAAAGCCGTTGCTGACATCATGGAAGCCGAACTGAGCCGTTTGGGCTTCACCCCTCAGCGTGTCGAGAATAACATCTGGGTGCATACTCCACTCGATTCTTCAAAGCCTACCGTCCTTCTCAATGCACATATTGACACCGTCAAACCAGTGACTTCCTGGACTCGCGATCCGTTCTCGCCAACCCTTGAAGGCGATATCCTCTATGGTCTTGGTTCCAACGACTGCGGCGGTGGTCTTGTATCCCTGTTGCAGGTGTTCCGTATCTTCGCTTCCGGTGAGGCTGAATCGCCTTATAACCTCGTTTATCTGGCTTCTGCCGAGGAAGAGGTGTCGGGCAAGAACGGTATTGAGAAGGCACTCCCATTGTTGCCTCATATCGATGTGGCTATCGTCGGTGAACCGACACATATGCAACCGGCCATTGCCGAGAAGGGACTGATGGTGCTTGATATCACTGCCCATGGTCGTAGCGGTCATGCCGCACGAGGAGAGGGCGTGAATGCCATCTATGAAGCACTGCACGACTTGAACTGGCTTCGCAACTATTCCTTCGACAAGGTCAGTACGTTGCTCGGCCCAACGCTTATGCAGGTCACTCAGATAAATGCCGGTACTCAGCATAATGTAGTGCCGGATGAATGTCGCATGGTTGTTGATGTCCGCACTAACGAGCATTACACCAACGAGGAGGTTTTCGAATATATCAGCAATCATCTCTGGTGCGATGTCAAGGCACGCTCGTTCCGCCTCCATTCGTCGCATATCGATGCCGACCACCCACTCATCCAGCGTTGCGTGGCAATGGGCATGACACCATTTGGCAGTCCTACACTAAGCGACCAGGCGTTGATGTCCTTCCCTTCTTTCAAGCTCGGTCCGGGCAAGTCGTCGCGTTCACATTCTGCCGACGAATACATCCGTGTCAGTGAGATAACCACTGCTATCGACCTCTACGTGAAACTCCTCTCGTAGTCCACTTTTTACTTCATTACCTTTTTACTTCTTTGTCTTTTTTAAGCTCGTTAGCAAAAAGTTAGCGAGATTTTTGGTATTCTCCTCATTTTACATTAATTTTGTGAGAAATTATTTGTGCCGGAGGTTATGCAGACAAAATGTCATCTCTCTGTGTTGCTCAATGAGCAGGCGAAGATATACGGCGACCGCGAGGCTTTTATATATAAAGACTTCGGTGGGGAAGAGTGGAAGAGCGTCTCTTGGAACGAGGCTGCTCTGAAGGCTCAGCAAGTGTCTAACGCACTCCTCGAAATGGGAGTGAAACCGGGTGAGAACATCGCTATCTTCTCGCAGAACGCCATACAATATGTATATACAGATTTTGGCGCATGGGGCATACGTGTTACTACAATACCATTCTATGCCACATCGAGCGAGGATCAGGTGGCGTTTATGGTGAACGATGCCCAGATACGTTTCATCTTCGTTGGCGATCAGGAGCAGTACAACAAGGCGCGACATCTGTTCTTCATCTGTCCGGTACTGGAAAAGGTTGTGGTGTTCAACCGTAATGTGCGAATCTCTACCCACGACCCAGTGTCGATTTATTTCGATGAATTCCTGAAGATGGGTGAAGGGCTGCCTCGCCAGTCGGAGGTGGAGGCTCTCTACAAAGAGGCTAACGACGATGATTTGATGAGCATCCTCTACACGAGTGGTACAACGGGAACATCCAAGGGTGTTATGCTATCCCACGGTCAGGCGAGTGCGGCTATCGATGCCAACGGCAAGGTGCTGCCACTGACACCCGAGGACCGAATACTCAACTTTCTGCCTTATGCTCATATCTTTGAGAAAGGCTGGGGATTGCTCTGTGTGAGTGAAGGGTGCACCATGATTGTGCTCACCGATACTAAAGAAGTGCAGCAGGCTATCCGCGAGACTCATCCGACATGTATGTGTGCTGTGCCGCGATTCTGGGAAAAGGTATATGCGGCGGTGAACGCACAGATAGAGAATGCCAACCCGATAAAGAAACGACTGTTCCAGCACGCCTTGGAGATTGGTCGCAAGCATAATGTGGAATATCTCTCAAAGGGCAAGCAACCACCGGTGGCTCTGGAACTGGAATACAAGGCGATAGATGCCACGATATTCGAACTTATCCGTCAGGAGATGGGACTGAAACATCCGCATTTCTTCCCAACGGCCGGTGCGGCGGTATCGCCAGAGGTCGAGGAGTTCATCCATTCCATCGGCATTTATATGATGGTGGGCTACGGACTGACGGAGTCGTTTGCCACAGCCTCCAACGACCATACCGAGGGGCCATACACCATCGGTTCCATCGGACGCCCGTTACCGGGACTCGACATAAAGATAAGCGACCAAGGCGAGATACTGCTCAAAGGTCCTACCATCACCAAGGGCTACTACAAGCGTCCCGACCTCAACGCTCAGGCGTTTACCGAAGACGGGTACTTCCGCACTGGTGATGTGGGATATCTCAAAGATGGTGAACTGTATATCACGGAGCGCATAAAGGACTTGTTCAAGACTTCCAACGGCAAGTATATCGCGCCACAGATGATTGAGGCGAAGATGCTTGTGGACAAGTATGTGGAACAGATTGCGGTGATAGCCGATGAACGGAATTTCGTGTCGGCACTGATTGTCCCTGCCTACGAACCGCTGGAGCAGTGGGCTACCGACAATGGCATTGCCTTCCAT
>JAUNIK010000423.1 GCA_030523505.1 Prevotellaceae bacterium
GGCACTTTGTCTGGAATGTAGCCGAGAGACTGGGCAGCAAGAAAGACTATACGGGACGTGTCCGTGCAGACTTCATCAAACGTATGTTCCCCGATGTGATGAGAGACATCGAGCAAGACAGCATCCGCAATTTCAAGTTCCAGCCCGATACAGGGAACATCGTGATAGACGAGCCAGACAAGGGTGACTATCACTTCCATTTTGAGTAGATTTTATGTTTAAAAATCAGCGAAATTCAAAAATACTTTTTCGTTTTCGCTGATTTTTAAGCCTTGGTTGCATGAGTTTCTAATAAAAAATCATGCCCATTCTTTTCAATACCCTATAGTTTGAAGCCATTCATATACAGGCATGTTGCCATGCTTTAGGTAAGGGTTCAAGCTTTATCTGCATCCTCCCTTTCTGACAATATCCCGATAGTGGGCGAAAGCTGATGTCATTGCATCGGTTTTCGCCCACTATCTGTTTTGTAATCTTCCATCGTGAGTGCCAGACTAGTCTTGATACACACTCTATTTCATCTATTTCCTCTATAAATCTTTCTCTCGTAGCCCACATTCCCCAATTATTCCATAATGATTTGATTATTCGTGGATTATCGTGAATAATCGGAATCAGCATGGCATCATTGAGTTCCTTTGCAGCCGATTCACCAAAACTGTGATAAGTTATGGAAAAAGAAATTCTGACATTCAACGACCTCCCGCAGGTCGTCGCCCAGCTTCGGGATGAGGTGATGGGCATGAGAGCCATGCTGACAAGACAGCAGGCAGAGAGTAGTAAACCCGTAAAGGAGAACCGCCACAAGCCAATGACAGTGGATGAGGCCATCGAGTACACGCACATCCCCAGGGGAACGATGTACATGAAACTGGAGGATGGCACCATCCCAGCCGCCAAGCCAGGCAGAAGATGGATCCTCTATCAGGACGAGCTTGACAAGTGGCTGGAGACCACGCGCAGGAATGTCGTGCCTCTGACATCAGACGAAGAGAACGCAGCCATCCTTGCCTCACACAAGCGAAAGCCGGACAAGCATGACTGGCAGGTCGAAGCAGAAAACACTCCGACGTGACCTTGTTTTCAAATCCAATTCAAATCAAGTTCAAAACATTTTGCTAACAACGGTTGAGGGCTGACCAATGCCAGCCCTCACCACAAACAAAAATTACAATGAAGAACAACAACGTAAAATATGGAATCCTGCTGACCAAGGAGCAGCTTGATTTCCTCAAAGATGACCACCAAGGCTTCCACCGCATGAAAGCCTTTGACACATTTCTCTCTTTGGCGGCAATAGAACCTTTCCGCTATGAGAAGAAGAACTTCTCAGTTGACCTCGACATCGGGCAGTTTGCCATATCCAAGGTGGAACTCGCCGAACTCTGGCACTGCGACCGCAAGACGGCACAGAAGATGATAGACCTCTTCAACGAGGTGGGGATTCTCACATCCGTTGCCAATAATCGCACGACCATCCACACCATCCACTGCATATCATCATGGCTGGTGGACGGACAGCAAACCCCAATTCGCAATCCGCACTATATGCGGAATCCACCTTATAGGTTAAGCAAGCGAGATATGAAAGTCTCTGCATCTGTCATGCTGCCAGTTGTTCCTGATGAGGGCAACGACAACAGTCCTTTATATATAAGTCGCGGAGCAGGTGGTACTGGAGGTGGTGACAACTGCAAACAGAATGTGGTTACAAGTAAGCCTGTCAAGGGCGAAGTTCCAGCTGACCAAGCCAATGCCACCTCGTCATCTTCTAATGAAAATGGCATCAGCCATCCTCAATCGCGTATCTCACATAATCCCGTTTCATCTTTGGCTGATACCAACAACGATGAAAGGGAAGAAGAAAGACTATCTCCATACGGAGAGGATGGACAGCTGCCAGAGGACTACTTGGAGCAACTCGACGAACATTGTGCAAACCTTCCGCCAAAAGCCGATGAACCATATGTCACTTCCGATAACACCACTTTGGGCGATCATCGCTACATACCCAACGCCCCAGAAAGTATCGATGAAGAAGAAGGCTCGACAAATCCACTTGTCTCACCAACTCCCCATACAGTAGCTGTGGATGCTCCTGACAATGCAGAAGACTCACGATATGGCAGCGACTGACAGCAGACAAAATCCACGGACAAGCCCGAAAAAGCGTGATTTTTTCTGAGGTCTAAACAAGAAGTCCCAATGTCTGACAGATTTGCTCTGCTGCACTGTCCTTCCACTGGGTTCTTGCTCCGCTCGCAAGCTCGCACCGGGCTGTCCAAGGCTTATACTTCAAATCTTTCATTTACCCATCTTATCATTCATTATTATAAACGATTTCATTATGCAAAATAAGAAAACATCAAAGACCTCAGAAAAGAGGCAGAACAAGGGACACCACATCGATGTCCGCTTCACGGAAGAAGAATACAACCAGATTGTAACCAATGCCAACAAGTGCGGAATGCACAAAAGCATCTATATCCACGATGCTGTCCTTGGGCACCAGCCAAAGCTGTTGATGACGGAGGAACAAGAGGAAGCTCTGAGAAGTCTCTCCGCCGCAAGGTCAGAACTTGTCGGCATCCGCAATGCCCTTCACGGGCTGCCTCAAGAGGTGAGGAAGCGGTACTTCAGGAACGAGCGAATCATGACCGCATGGATAGAGGGTATAAACTACCTTATTCAGCACTGGGACACCATTAAAGAAAAGTTTGGAGGATAGGACTATGATAGCAACTGCAAGACCTATAGCGCATGGTCAGGCTATGACCAACTATGCCACGAAAGACTTCCGTGCC
>JAUNIK010000424.1 GCA_030523505.1 Prevotellaceae bacterium
GCTCGACATCCCGAAGGGTGGCGCTCTCATAATGAAATGGAGAGAGAAAGCCGAGTGAAAAGTGAAAAATTAAAAATTTAATAATAAACATTTTAAGTAAAAAGACATGGATAAAGTAAGTTATGCTTTAGGTATGGGCATCGGTACACAGTTGGTGGACATGGGTGCAAGTGAACTCAACATCGATGATTTCGCACAGGCAATCAAGGATGTCATTGCTGGCAAGGCACAGATGGAGGAGGCAGTAGCGCAGGCAACTGTTCAGAAGTTCTTCCAGGAGAAGGCAGAGGCAAAGTCGAAGGCTTTGAAGGCTGAAGGCGAGGCATATCTCGCAGAGAACGCAAAGAAGGAAGGCGTGAAGGTGACAGCCAGCGGTTTGCAGTACAAGGTATTGACAGAGGGTACAGGCAAGAGCCCAAAGGCCACTGACAAGGTAGTATGCCACTATGAGGGAATGCTCATCGACGGTACAATGTTCGATTCAAGCGTACAGCGTGGTGAACCAGCAACATTCGGTTTGAACCAGGTTATTGCTGGTTGGACAGAAGGTTTGCAGTTGATGAAGGAAGGTGGCAAGACACGTTTCTTCATTCCTTACAACCTCGGTTACGGTGCACAGGGCGCAGGCGGTTCAATCCCTCCATACGCAGCATTGATCTTCGATGTAGAACTCATTGAGGTGAAATAGAAAGCCCTCCAGCCCCCAAAGGGGGAGTAGAATGGAATTCAAAATCAAAAACAAATAATAAAAAAAAACAAAACAATGAAAAAGATTCTTTTTGTAGCAGTTATTGCTATCGCTGCAGCAACACTCGTTGGCTGTGGCAACTCAACTCCAAAAGCAAGTCTCAAGAACGATGTTGACACATTGAGTTATGCAGTTGGTCTCGCACAGAGCCAGGGCCTCCGCGACTTCCTCGTAGGTCGTATGGGTGTTGACACAGCTTACATCGACCAGTTCATCAAAGGTTTGAACGATGGTGTAAACTCAGGTGACGACAAGAAGAAGGCTGCTTATTTCGCAGGTATCCAGATTGGTCAGCAGATCAGCAACCAGATGCTTCCAGGTATCAACCACGAGCTCTACGGTGAGGATTCAACAAAGACAATCTCTTTGAAGAACTTCATGGCAGGTTTCGTTACAGGTGCAACAAACGGCAAGGGCATCATGACTCCAGAGGAGGCACAGATGATCTCGCAGACAAAGATGGCAGCTGTTAAGGCAAAGGTTGCTGAGGAGACATACGGCCCTAACAAGAAGGCTGGTGAGAAGTGGCTCGCTGAGAACGCAAAGAAGGACGGTGTGAAGACTATCGCAGTAGATATGCCTGACGGTTCAAAGTCGTTCATCCAGTACAAGGTCATCAAGGAAGGTACAGGTGCTATTCCTGCTGACACATCTGCTGTAAAGGTGAACTACGAGGGTAAGACAATCGACGGTACAGTATTCGATTCTTCTTACGCACGCAATGCACCAGTGACAATGCGCGCTAACCAGGTTATCAAGGGTTGGACAGCAGCTTTGACACACATGCCAGTAGGTTCTACATGGGAAGTTTACATCCCACAGGAGCTTGCTTATGCAGAGCGTCAGGCAGGCAACATCAAGCCTTTCTCAGCACTTGTATTCAAGATTGACCTCCTCGATATCGAGTAATTCTTTCAAAGGAATAAAAGGAAACAATGAAGAAAGCATTTTTCATGGCACTCGTCGTATTGGCGAGTGCTACTCTTTCTGCCAATGCAGCAGACAAGAAAAAGAAGAGTGGCAAGAAAGGTGCTGAAGTAGAGACCGTTGTTGAGACTCCAGTACAGCTTGCAAATGAGCAGGACTCAATCAGTTATGCCGCAGGTATGGCATCGTCGCAGGGTCTTATGCAGTATCTCCAGCGTCAGTTTGATCTCGACACAATGTATCTTGCCGACTTCAAGAAAGGTTTCTATGAGGCCATCGAGCGCGGCACAGATCCAAAGTATGTGGCATACAACGCTGGTATCCAGATTTCAGCACAGGTTCAGAAGCAGATTCTCCCACAGCAGGAGCAGGCATTCGAGGGAACCCCTGATGCTATCAAGGCTGACCTCTTCTACAAGGGATTTGTTGATGGAGCAATGAACGACACCACTTATATGGAAGTAGGCAATGCCGTTACCTATGTGAAGGGTGCACAGGAAGCCATCAAGAAGGCACAGGCTGAGGTTTACATCAAGGAGAACACCGCTTGGCTCGCTGAGAATGCAAAGAAGCCAGGTGTTGTGACACTCCCTTCAGGACTCCAGTACAAGGTTATCACCGAAGGTAACGGTATTGTAGCCGAGGCAGCCGACAATGTCACTGTGAAATATGAAGGTAAGATGATCGACGGTACTGTTTTCGACTCATCATACAAGCACAATCCTGACACCACATCCTTCAAGCCTACACAGGTTATCAAGGGTTGGACAGAGGCACTCTGCATGATGCCAGAAGGTTCGAAGTGGGAGCTCTATATCCCACAGGAACTCGCTTATGGCGAGCGCCAGGCAGGAAAGATCAAGCCTTATTCTGCACTCATCTTCACTGTTGAGGTAGTAAAGGTTGAGAAGAGCTATGCCCCAGTGGACGCTGTTCCAGCACCATCAACCCCAGCAAAGAAGACACCAGTAAAGAAAGTCACCAAGAAATAAAATAGGAAGTTATATATAGGTTCTTTTGTCAAGAATTAGAGAATTGGAGAATTTTTCCTATCTAGCATGAGTTTTCCATCCGGATGGCAATTACTTCCCTTCGCTTTTCGGCTCCAGCAAGCTGAC
>JAUNIK010000425.1 GCA_030523505.1 Prevotellaceae bacterium
CGAGGCTGTCACGGCATCAGCGAATGCAACCTTTGGGCGTTGCGCCTCCAGCAAATGATCCTTCTCTTCAACCGTACGCTTGTATATCAACAGCGCCTTGCAGAGAATCATCTTCTCATCATCCTCCTCATCGACCGGAATGTAACCGCCAGTCTTGCGAATCTGTGGAAGCACTACCGAGGTGACCCAATGCTTGAACTGCTTTGCCTGAGGAAGCTTCGAAGCGAAGATGAGCGCGTAGAGACCACTTTCATTGATGAAGCAAGTGTTTGCCTTGTAGTTCGTACCTGATACCTGAATTAGGTATGAGGTCTTGTCTTCCTTGTTCACATGTACTGTCAGTGCATTGCTTGGGTTTGCATATCCCAGTACCTCTGCTACATCCTTGCCTACGAATCCCACCTGACCGTCAGGCATCTCCATTGTTCGAATCCGTCCGAACATCGGGTTTTCAAAAATCTTAATTTCGTTCATAACTACCTTTTTAATTTATTTATTATTGATTCTCTTTGTTGCACAAAAAAAATGCGCCGCAACCAGTTTGATTTCTGATTGCGACGCAAAGTTCGTTATTTTTTTGCACCCAGAGAATAGGGGTAGTTTTCGGATAGGAAATAGGTAGGAATTAGATAGTAAAACCTATTATCGAAGTTCAGCGAGCCCCGTTTTCAGGGCATTTTGGTTGGTTTCATAGCCAAGGTACGGAATGATAGTCTCACGGAATGTTTTTGACTTCACATCCTGAAGATTAAGCACACGCCCATCAATCAACTGTCGAAGGAGTGACAGCAGTTCCGATGCCGATTGACATGTGCCCAAAGCCACAACAAACTTGTGGCGAGTCACATCGTCAAAGACATATTTCATCAGTGGCTTAGTATCCACCGCCTCTGCCTCTTCAGGCACACTACCGGCACTGCCCATGCCAACATTGTAAACCACCTTCGTAGCAGCAGGGTTGTTGCTCGAATTATCATAGAAATTCATTGTAATGGTATCTTTCTTATCCATAGGTTGATATATTGTTTTATAAAATGTCTGATCACTACAGCCCCATGACTGCTTCAATTCCTCAATGATTCTTATGTTCGCTATATATTTGAAATACTCCTCCAGAGCATCGAAGTCTTGCTCATTGTCGGTAATGAACTCCACCATGTCCTCGTCCGACAACATTCCACACTCGTTATGGGCTATATATTTGTTGCCATATGGAGCAGAGTCCATCAGTTCGCTGAACATATATTGAAGCGTATCCTTCGCTGAACGGCGTTGCCTTTTCTTCTCAGCCTTTGTCTTCAATTCATCACGCTGATTGTCAATGCACATCGCCAGACGACGTCTGTAGTCGCTAAGCCACATTCTTTCTACATTCTCCTCCAGTTCATCTTCCTTACGCGCAGCAGCAAACAGCCCCTCCACCAATCTGTCAACCAGCATCAGCAGTTCTTTCAGCATCTCAACTGCTTTATGGTAAGGCAGTTCGCACCACTCCAGCACTCGGTTCAGCCCTTTGGAAATATTCTCTCTCAGCACCTCTTTAAGATTCTCAAGAGCCTCCATCGTTCTGAAGTCCAGGCATACCAATCCATGCAGATGTCGCTTCGTAGCTTTCACCAGCACATCCATATTCCCGGAGTGACGGCAAAACTCCATGCATCCTGTGACCCATCCATACACCATCTTCGCCATCACACTGCGATCGGCAGTTCTCAGTCCATCAGCAGTGCCCATAGCCTCCACGCAACACGCCTGGAATGCCTCCATTTCAATCTTACCCGAGAGCATATCACGCCATCGTCCTCTGTCCTCACGGCTCATACCACCCCCTTGGCACGCGGCATCACCGAGCACCTCATAGAGAGCATCCGAAAGGGTAAGAACAGTATTCATAATGTAAATGTATGTTTTATAGGATTCGATTATCATCGACCGGAATGGCCTGTAAATCTAGTATCCATTTTAATCTGTGGCAAAGATACGACAAACGAATGAAAATTCCAAATAAAAGCTCCAAAAATATTTTTTTCATTGTCTATCTCTCTCCAATGAGAAATGCATGAAAGCCTCATGAAAAATTGTAAAAGGTGGGTTTTTGGGTGGGTTTTTGAAATGAGTTTTTGCCTGTAAGGTGTTGATTATTAGGGTTTTATAGCGAGATGTGCGTTTTTTTACCCTTAATTCTCAAAAACTTTTTAATACGCCTATGTATGCACGCCCGCAAGAAAGATGTATATGCGTATATACATACGTGTATATATACATGCGCATTAAGAGAGTTTTTGCATTTTTAGGTAAAAAACCCACTTTACACCCCTTAACTAACTGATTATCAAATAGTTGTATGAAATTTAGCATACAAAAAAACCACCTAAAAACCCACCTTTTTGTATTAGTCTGATTTCGGCAATAATACTTATTTACTATGAATAATATTGACAAGCGATGTCCTTCTATTTTTATTCCATCGTTTTCATGTCATGAAAGCGCCCAAATGACATGACGAAAACGGCCAAATGACAGGGTGAAAACAGTGCTCGCATAAGTGGCTGATAATCAGTCGCCTCACCCCCAGCCCCTCTCCCACGAGGAGAGGGGAGTGAAATGCAATCGTTGGGAATATATTTTACAAAAGATAAAATAATACAAGCATTGATAGAGGTCATTTGTTGCAGAACGCCCTCTGCATTATTTCTTGTTCGGAGCGCGGAATGCCGTATCCCGTTGCAACAACACTCCATCGGGAAGTCTCATGTTTTACCTTTTCTATCATCTCACGTGCTTCCTGCGTC
>JAUNIK010000426.1:0-2522 GCA_030523505.1 Prevotellaceae bacterium
ACACAGGTGAACGCTTTGTCCAGAACAAATACTTCAAATTGCACAAAGCCATTTCTATGGCACCAGAATTGAGACATCATAAAAGAGAAGAGTCAAAGAAGGAGGTTGTTCTGATGGCAAACAATACTGCTCTGATGAAGATACGATCACAGAACAGCTTCTTATATTATATAGACGAAGTAGAAGGCACAGCCATGTCGAAAGTTACGCTCTATTGCTTTGGAACAGATGCTGCAGTTGACTTCATATTATCTCTTGGCCCAGACGTGGAGATTGTTGGTCCAAGTGACATACGCGACATAGTGATGAACAAATTAATGTCTATGTGCCATGATTATTTTGAAGTGATGTAAACCATAAAAACAATGTCATAAACGTAAGTAAGATCAATCCACAGAATGTGAGTCCTCATGTTTGTGAAGAGGAAATCTAAATGACAAATACTATTCTCGTTTGCTTATATTCTGTAGAGTTCTGTGAACGACCTCAGTTAAAAACACATTTATCGCGCAACAATGTTAAATATTCGCAAAAATACGAACGAAAGTTTGGTGATTTGAATTATTGTTCGTAATTTTGCGACCAAAATCAAAATAATGGTAGTTATGGACGAAAAGAAATACTGTATAAAGACGGAAACGCTGGCAGGATTTGCAAAGGCTCTTGGTCATCCGGCTCGTATCGCTATCATGAAGTTCTTGGCGAAGCAGGATACGTGTTACTTCGGAGACATTCATGAGGAGTTGCCCATTGCCAAGGCTACTGTAAGTCAACACTTAACAGCCCTAAAGGATGCAGGATTAATACAGGGAGAGATTGAGACACCTAAAGTGAGATACTGCATCAATCGTGAGAACTGGGCGTATGCTCAGCAGCTGTTCACGGAGTTCTTCAACATGGAACTGTGCGAGAAGAAGGAGGAATGCTGCAAGTAATTCTTCTTACGCTCTAATCCACTCTTTGATATAATTGTACCCTCGTGGCATGCTTCGAGGGTTTTCTTAAACTAAGCGTGTTCGTTGTTTTGCGAATTATAAACATTAAACAATATAAGTATGAAACAAATCAAAGTATTGGTGAGCTCATGCGCTTGCAACCAGAAGTTTTTCGCTCTTGTAGAGTCGGTAGTAAAGAACAACCAGATTGACGCCACCGTGGAGAAGGTGGACGACATTATGGAGGTGATGCTGTACAATGTGATGTCGCTCCCTGCATTGGTGGTTGATGGTCAGGTTGTGGCTCGTGGTCAGAAGAGCGAGAAGGAACTGCTGGAGATATTGAAATAATTCCCTAACCACAAATGCTCAGGAATATGAAAAAGTCCATTATCATCCTCATGGCAGCGATTCTTTCTACTGCCACAATCAGCGCTTGCAGTGGCAATACCACAGCCGAGACAAGTACCGAAACCATTAACACGAAAGATGCTTCACATGTTGAGATCATCTACTTCCATGGCAAACAACGTTGCAAGACTTGCGTTGCCATTGAGCAGGAAACAAAGGCGCTCGTTGAGGGCGAACTTGCACAACAGGTAAAGGATGGCAAGGTGAAGTTCCGCATCGTTGACATTTCCACCGAAGAAGGCAAGAAGTTGGCTGCGAAATACAAGGTGACGTTCTCATCGCTCTTCGTTGTGACCAAAGGAGGCGCAGAAGACCTCACTCGCTTTGCCTTCGCTAATGCGAGAAGTAATCCGAAAGAGTTCCGCAAGGAATTGAAAGACAAGGTAACGAAGGCAATCAAATAGCTTATGATGGATTTCATCAACCAACTTCTGGATAATAGCCAGATACCAGTGATAACGGCATTTCTTCTTGGTTTGCTAACGGCTGTAAGTCCTTGTCCGTTAGCAACGAACGTAACTGCTGTGGCTTACATTGCACGCAACTGTATGGAAGAAAGCGAGGACAGAGGCAATGCGCAAAGACGGGTATTGTGGAGTGGCATACTCTACACCTTGGGGCGCACGTTGGCTTACACACTCCTTGGCGCACTCCTTATTTATATTATTAGGCAAGGTGCCGACACGTTCGGGCTTCAGCAGTTCATCAGCGAATGGGGCGAACTCATCCTTGGTCCTGCGCTCATCATCATCGGTTTGTTTATGCTTTTCGGCGATAAGCTGCACTTGCCAAAGTTTAGCCTCACCCCCAGCCCCTCTCCAAATGGCGAGGGGAGTTATAAAGGCAATATGGGAGCGTTGCTTCTCGGCATTCTCTTCGCCATGGCGTTCTGCCCATCGAGCGGTTTGCTCTATTTCGGTATGCTGATTCCCATGTCAGCCGAAGCTACGGCTGGCTATTTGCTGCCCCTCGTCTTCGCCATTGCTACGGCTCTGCCCGTACTCGTGGTTGCTTGGGTACTTGCCTATAGTATGCAGTCGATGGGCAAAGTGATGGGCAAGATAGCTGCATTCCAAAGATGGTTCAACCGCCTCGTTGCTGTGCTCTTCATCGGAGTCGGCATTTATTATTCAATCACAATGCTTTAGGACCTCATAACCTCAAAACCTTATAACC
>JAUNIK010000426.1:2532-2785 GCA_030523505.1 Prevotellaceae bacterium
ATCTATGACCTCTTTGGCATAGACGGCACCACACGCTTGGGCGAAGCTCTCAACTTCTTCGTCTATGACTCGCTGAAGATCATCCTCTTGCTCTTCCTCATCAGCACGGTGATGGGCGTGGTCAATGCCTATTTCCCTGTGGAGCGACTGCGCAACTTCCTCAATTCACGCAAACTTTACGGCATGCAATATCTGTTTGCATCGGTCTTTGGAGCCGTAACGCCCTTCTGCTCATGCTCCTCAATACCGCTGT
>JAUNIK010000427.1 GCA_030523505.1 Prevotellaceae bacterium
AAGGTGCAGCTTTTATTCGCCCATGAGCACCTTCATTCCACGGATGTCGATGTTGTCCCACATTTTTACGCAGTTCTGGCGGTTGAGTGGGGTGGTGTTATAGGTGATATGGGTGGCACGCAATCCATCGATAGTGAGTCCGCTGCAGGTATTGTCCTCGCCCATGCTATATACAAGAGGTGAGAGCAGACGGTCGATGGTGACGTTGCGGATTACAACATTCTCGGTATGTCCTGGTGCATCGCCCCATGCTCCCGGTTCGAGTACGATGCCATAGATGGTACCTGTGCGATGCTCCTCGCGACTGGTGCGATGGGCAAACTTACCCGGACCATATATATGGCAGTCGCTGATGGTGAGATTGGTCGATGGTTCAATCATTCTGATTCCATTGCATGATGAGTTCAGTCGACAACCGGTGATGGTCATATTCTTCCAGTATCCACCGGCAACAGCATCATCGCCAGTCTTTATGTCACAGTTGGAGATTACAAGATTCTCGCCACCACGGATATGCACTCCGTCCCAGCCCTCTTCGATATCGAGACTGTCGAACACAGAATTTACGAGTTCATAGCCCAGTACGGCATAGTTTGAGGCGCGGCGTATTTTTATGTTCTCCACACGGATATTCTTGCTCTCAGCAATGAGAATGGTATGTGGACCACGCATCGACTCCTCGCCCAGTGGATCCTCCAGATGACCGCCATCGATAGTGCCGCCACCGGTTATAGTGGTGCCTTCAATGTTTTGCCCCAGTATAAGAGCCTTTGTCCAGCGCTCATCGCCAGTGAGGTTTGCATTGCGAGTGCCAGCACCAGTGTCATAGCGTGTCATGTCCTTCGTAGGGTGATAGCAGTCGTAGTCGTCGAGGTCGGTATTGGCTATGAGTTCTGCCCCCTCCTGCAAAACCAGGGTGATATGGCTTTTCAGATGGATTGTACCAGTGATGTATCGTCCTGCAGGAATAAGGAGAGTGTCGCCCTCGGGAGTCTTCTCGATAGCCTTGCGGAATGCTTGGGTGTTGATGGTCTTTCCATCGCCTTTAGCTCCATAGTGAGTGGCGAGGGTGGTATGGCTGACAGTCTTGCCAAAACAAGCAACACTCATCAAAAGGCTTAGTACAATAGCAATTCTTCTCATAATATTGAATGTTTTCTGCAAAGGTAATAAAAAAAAAGTGATTATCGTACAAATGGATGAAGAATGCTATATAAAATATAAATAGGTGTAACTGACATTATGATAGGTTTTTCGATGGGAAAGTTACAGACTTGTAAAGAATATGGAAAAATCGGTCGGATGGGGTGAAAACGGTGGAATGACACCATTAAAACGGCGGTTTCATGTGCTGAAAACGGCGGAATGAGACGCTCAAAACGGTGCTTTCATTTTGTCGTTCTGCAGGTATGAAAAGCAGCATTCTGTCAATACTGAAAAATAATAAGGCTATGACTGGAGAGGTGCCCCCTGACGGGTTTCCTCTCCGAAAAAGCTTAGGCAATAAGAACAGCAGGAATGGAAAAGCGTAACAAATTTCGTAACGTAACAAATGTTACGCTTTAAAATGTTACGTTTTTCAGCGATGAGACAATTCCTCGGCTTTGGCTAATTTTCAGGAGAGGAAACCCCGCCAGGGTGCACCTCTCCCCTTAAAAGCCTTATCATTTATAGCCTTACATTATATGTTTTTCCGGATTTCAAGGATGTTCTGGGAGTCGGTGTAGGTATAGTTAACGCTGTCCATCATATTTCTGACGAGGAATATTCCGAGACCTCCGACAGGACGCTCATTGATGGAAAGTGTAGTGTCAGGCTCGGCAACGGACAGTGGGTCGAAAGGCATGCCTCGGTCTTTGAAGGTGATGATGACCTGTTGATCGGATTCCACTATCTCGATGGTCATTTCGCCTTCTGCTTCAGGGGAATAGGCATAGCATACAATGTTGCTTACTATCTCTTCGAAGGCGAGATGGAAAGCAAACTCATGCTCTGGGTGCTCGTGGATTTCTGGAGCATCCAGTATGTTTTGTACAATTTCTTCGGTCCGACCTTTTATCGGTGTAAAATGAAGAACCGTCATAAGGTGTGTTGTACTATTTGAATGTGATGCACGATGAGATGCCGGTCATATCGAATACCTTGCGTACATCAGCGTTGGCTCCTATCATCTCGATGGCTGGGTTGTTGTCGAAGAGCTTGCCAGCATAGAGCACGGCACGGATGCCTGTTGAGGCAATGAAGGTGAGAGTGGTTGCATCGAACACAATCTTCTCTACTTCTTCTTCGGCGAATTTGTCGAGTTCTACAATGAGGTTGGTGGCTTTTGTGGTGTCAAGACTGCCATCGAGCCATACATTCATAGTTGTGTCGTCGATAGTGATGATTTCCTTCTTTTTCATATAGGTGTTTTTTTATTGTCGTGTTTTTTTTATACCAGCTGGTCGAGCTGATGCTTCAGTGCCATGAGTTCATCGCGGCACTGGGTGAGTTTTGAGATGATCTGGGCTGTCTTGTCGGAATGTGAACGGTTGGCCTGAAGCATCTTCTTGGCTGCAGAGATTTTGAAGCCACGAACTTTGATGAGGTTGTGGATTACGCGTACCTCTTCAATGTCCTGTTCACGATACTGGCGTGTACCGTTGAGAGCAGTTTTAGGGCGAAGGGTTGGAAACTCCTTCTCCCAGAAACGAAGTGTGGTATCGGTGATATCAAACATCTTCGCTACTTCCTTGATGCTGTAATATATTTTGTGGTTCTTTTCTTCTTTTTCAGCCATAAT
>JAUNIK010000428.1 GCA_030523505.1 Prevotellaceae bacterium
CTTCTCAGGACCAACGACATGGATGATACCATTATCTTTTGTGCCCATGGCGAAGTGTGTGATGCCAAACTCGCAACAGTTCTTTGCGAGTGCCTCCACCTGAGTCTTGCCTATTGGGTCACCGATTTCCAACTG
This sequence comes from Prevotellaceae bacterium, assembly GCA_030523505.1. GTDB lineage: Bacteria > Bacteroidota > Bacteroidia > Bacteroidales > Bacteroidaceae > Prevotella. Next base: position 136 of record JAUNIK010000428.1, read on the forward strand.
CTGGTCGGAAGGGGTGTTATGGTCAGGCATTGCATAAACATGATCAGGGCGCAGTGCCTTGATATTCTTGTCTCTCAGTGTGTCGAACGCCTGTGGTGATGTCACCTCATGAGCAAACAGTCTGTCGATATACAACTGTGTAGGACCGTCCTCCACATTCTGGATAACATGCGAGTCCCATATTTTGTCAAACAGGGAGACCCCCTCAGCCCTCTGGGCAGCTCCCCCATTATGGGGAGCGTTCTTAATAGTATTGTCTGTCATATCGTTATTTCATTTATTTTTTCTATTTCATCAATGATGGTATTTGCTCCCTCTCCATTATGGGGGAGGGCTGGGGAGAGGGTCTCCTCTTCTACTTAAACTTATTGATCGCGTCAATATATGCTTCTACTGAGGCCTGCACGATGTCGGTGTTTGCGGCGAAGCCGTAATATACTCGTCCGTCATAGTCCACTGACATGTGAACCTTCGCCATATCGTTTGAACCTTTGCTTATAGCCTGGATGGTGAACTCCTTGATTATCATCTCCTTACGGATAATCTGCTTCAAGGCGTTGATGGCTGCATCCACCGGACCGTTACCTGTTGAACCTGCCTCAAACTTCTGACCGGCAATATCAAGACCGATGGCTGCGATAGAGCTAACATCGCCTGTGCCGGACGACACGCGGAGGAAGTCGAGTTTCACACTGCCTGCCGATGCTCTGTCGGCACCAGCAAGGATGAGGATATCATCGTCGGTAACCTCCTTCTTCTTGTCGGCCAACTTAAGGAAGTCCTGATAAAGAGCATCGAGCTTGTCGCCTTCAATGTCAACACCATTGATATGCAGACGGTGCTTCAACGCTGCACGACCAGAGCGAGCTGTCAGCACGATAGCATTATCGTCGATACCCACTTCCTTTGGGTCCATAATCTCATAGGTAGAAGCGTTCTTCAACACACCGTCCTGATGGATGCCCGAAGAATGGGCGAAGGCGTTACGACCAACAATGGCTTTGTTTGGCTGAACAGGCATGTTCATCAGTCCACTCACCATACGGCTTGTAGGGAAGATACGGGTGGTATTGATGTTTGTCTCGATGCCCAAATCCGGGTGAGTCTTGAAAATCATTGCAATCTCCTCGAGCGATGTGTTTCCTGCACGCTCACCGATACCGTTGATGGTGACCTCCACCTGACGGGCACCGCCGAGGACACCTGCTACGGTGTTGGCTGTCGCCATACCGAGGTCGTTGTGACAATGGGTAGAGAGTATCGACTTACCTGCAGCGAAGGCATCAACATGCTCGTAGAGGTAGGCTATCTTCTCCTGATATTCGTTTGGAACGCGGAAACCTGTTGTGTCAGGGATGTTGCAGACGGTAGCGCCGGCTTTGGTTACAGCGTCGATGACACGAGCAAGATACTCGTTGTCTGTACGACCTGCATCCTCGGCGTAGAACTCCACATCCTCTACATATTTCTTTGCATATTTCACAGCACGGACGGCGCGCTCGATAATCTCGTCGGGAGTACTGTTGAACTTATATCGGATGTGGCTCTCGCTGGTGCCGATACCTGTGTGGATGCGCTTATGCTTTGCATACTGCAGAGCCTCGGCAGCACAGTCGATATCCTTCTCCACTGCACGGGTAAGGGCACAGATGGTTGGCCATGTGACAGCCTTGGAAATTTCTATAACGGAATTGAAATCGCCCGGACTTGAAATAGGGAATCCGGCTTCGATTACATCGACGCCCAACTGTTCAAGAGCCTTTGCAACCTGAATCTTCTCGATGGTGTTCAACTGGCATCCCGGTACCTGCTCACCATCACGCAATGTTGTGTCGAAAATAAAAAGTCTATCCATTTCTCTTATAATATTTTTCAATTTTTATATTGTCAACTCACGGAGTATCTGTGCCATCTTCTCCCTTGTGGTGATTCTCGTTGGCACCAGAGGCAGACGGAGGTTGTTCTCAATATATCCCATCTCCGACAGCAGTGCCTTCACACCAGCTGGATTGCCATCAACGAACAGAAGCTTATAGAGTTCGGTAAACATATGATGAATCTTTCTTGCTGGTTCATACTCACCGCGGAACTCCAAACGTATCATTCGCGAAACCTGCTTTGGCAGGGCATTGCCGATTACCGAGATTGCACCGGCTGCACCACTTGCCACTGCCGAGAATGTCAGTGCATCGTCGCCGCTCAGCACATCGAAGTCATCGGGCTTGTTCTTTATAATCTCATCAATCTGCTCCAACGAACCGCTGGCTTCCTTTATCGCCACGATGTTCTCGCAGTCGCGAGCCAGACGAACGGTTGTCTCAGCCTTCATGTTGATACCAGTACGACCAGGAACATTATAGAGGATTACCGGCAGCGGACTTGCCTCGGCGATAGCCTTGAAATGCTGATAGAGTCCTTCCTGCGACGGTTTGTTGTAGTAAGGGCAAACGCTCAGCACTCCATCGATACCTTTGAAATCGCCAGTCTTGAGTTCGTTTACCACCGCCTGGGTGTTGTTTCCTCCACAGCCCATCATTATTGGCAGTCTTCCGTTGTTCACCTCCACAATAAGATCCTTCACAGCCTTTTTCTCTTCGGCTGTAAGACAAGGGGTTTCGCGTGGTGTGCAAAGGATGCAA
>JAUNIK010000429.1 GCA_030523505.1 Prevotellaceae bacterium
AAGAACGGCAGGGGCAAAAACTACAGCCCAGGCGGAAATTATACAGCAAATGTTTCCGCAACTCTGTATGCGCGCTGGGGCTCGCGTCAGGTGGGCAAGCTGCCGACAGCGGTAAAGAAAGGCTACAAATTTGCCGGCTGGTACACATCTCCCTACGGGGGAACCAGAATCAAGGCAACAACCAGAATACGAAGCAGCAAGACGCTATATCCCAGATGGAAGGTCACAAGCTGGAGACAGCTTGAGAGCTGGCACGGGTATAAGGACAACACCTATGAATTCCTGACATACAGAAGTCCGAAGAAGGGCATTGCATCACTTTCCATAACCTTTGACAAGAGAACAAGAACTCAGTCGGGCAAGGACTTTATAATAATAAAGAACAAGAAAGGAAAGACGGTAGGCAGATACTCGGGCTCCAGACTGGCAGGCAAAACAATAAAGGTCGATGGCAACGCAGTTCACATCGGGATCAAGAGCAACGGAAGCGTATCCGCCTGGGGCTACAAGGTCACAAGGGTAAGGACAAGCAGAATCAGGTACCCTGTCACATATTCGGCAAACGGCGGCAAGAATGCACCGAAGACACAGTATAAGGTCTACGGCAAAACTCTCAGGCTGTCTAAAACAAAGCCGACAAAATCATACAGTCTTACTTTTAAGCCAAACGGCGGAACAGTATCCACAGGCAGCAAAAGTATCAAGGCCGCCTTCAGAGGCTGGAATACAAAGCCGGGGGGCAGCGGAAAGAACTATTCACGAGGCGGAACGTATAAGCGCAACGCCAAGCTGAAGCTCTATGCCAAGTGGTCAGGCGTATATGCAGGGACCCTTCCGGTTCCGACACGTGCCGGATATGCCTTTGAGGGCTGGTATACATCCGGTGGAGTACGTGTAACATCCTCGACTGCCATCCGTGCAAATTACGTTCTCACTGCAAGATGGAGAATCAAGTCGGTAGCAGGACTCAACAGTGCTCATCCATATGCAAACCACACAGATGAGACAAAGACCTTCACGAGTTCGGAGCCGGGTGTTACAGCATATGAGGTGACCTTTGACGGAAGAACGGAGACCGAGCACGGCTATGACAAAATATATGTCAACGGCAAATCATATACGGGAACTGAGCTTGCAGGAGCCACCAAACATGCTGACGGCAAAAGTCTGAGCATCAGGCTGCAGACCGACTTTTCAAATGTGAAATGGGGATATTGCGTGACCATGCTGGGAATCATCAAGACGGAACAGATAGGTCTTGAAAGCTCTCATCATTATGGAGCAAATTGCAATGAATCAACCTCCTTCACGGCAAGAGACAGCAACGTCAAGTCTCTTGACATAACATTTGACAATAGAACCAAAACAGAAGCCATATGTGATATAATCACAATTAAGACAAAGGATGGAACGATAGTAGGCCGTTATTCGGGAGACGAACTGGCGGGCAGAACCATCCACATTCCGAGCAACAATGTAACCATCAGCCTTATCAGCAACGGCTCTTCCGAAGACTGGGGCTACAAGGTTGAAAAGATCAAAATCAACAAATACAGCAATTAAAAGCCGGAATGCAATTCAAATCAACATCATATGGCAGGATAGGAGGCCTATTGCATGAATTTACACGAGAAGGGCATATATCTGATCAACGGGACAGATATAATCGAGGACAACGGTGAAGCGGCAGCAAGACTGGCGCAGAAGGGAATAGTTACAGACAAGGCTGAAGCGGCTGAGGGAACCATGGCGTATGGCATTCTTAAGGCGCATAACACATCGGGAAACATGGAGAAGCTGCAGATAAAGTTCGACAAAATGACGTCGCACGACATCACCTTTGTGGGCATTATTCAGACAGCAAGAGCTTCAGGACTTGAAAAATTCCCAATACCTTATGTCCTTACAAACTGTCACAACAGCTTATGTGCAGTAGGTGGAACGATAAATGAAGATGACCACATGTTTGGTCTCAGCTGTGCAAAGAAGTACGGCGGCACATACGTGCCTCCGCATCAGGCTGTAATTCACCAGTACGCTCGTGAAATGCTTGCAGAGACAGGAGGAATGATCCTGGGTTCAGATTCGCATACAAGGTACGGCGCTCTCGGCACCATGGCCATGGGTGAGGGCGGTCCGGAGCTTGTTAAGCAGCTTCTGAACCAGACATATGATATCAACATGCCGGGAGTTGTTGCCATTTACCTTACCGGCGCACCTGTTGCAGGAGTAGGTCCTCAGGACGTTGCCCTTGCAATAATAGGAGAGGTGTTCAAGAACGGCTATGTCAATAATAAGGTAATGGAATTCGTCGGTCCCGGAGTTGCGTCAATGAGCGCAGATTTCAGAATCGGTGTTGATGTAATGACGACAGAGACGACCTGCCTATCATCCATCTGGGTTACCGATGAAAAGATCGAGGAGTGGTACACTGTTCACGGCAGAGCTGACGCATACAAGAAGCTGGCTCCTGCAGATGTCGCATATTACGACGGATGCGTTGAAGTGGACCTTTCGGCTATCAGACCTATGATCGCCATGCCGTTCCATCCATCAAACACATATACAATTGAAGAGGTGCAGAAAAATCTCACAGATGTTCTGGCAGATGTAGAGGCAAGAGCACTTGTAAGTCTTGACGGTCAGGTGGAATACTCCCTCAAGGATAAGGTGAGAAACGGCAAGCTTTACGTGGAGCAGGGCATTATCGCCGGCTGTGCAGGCGGCGGATTTGAAAACATATGCGCGGCTGCAGATATCCT
>JAUNIK010000430.1 GCA_030523505.1 Prevotellaceae bacterium
AGGAATACAAATACCACGGATTCGATGCAGAAGCAACCATGGTAGCCGAGGATGTTGCAGAATAAGGAAATCCCGAATAACATTCCACCGCCACTTCATCCATGACCTCCGGATTGGATCAGGGGACAGGTTCATTGGCCCACTTCGTCTGAACACCTCTTTAATATACACACGCTCGGGGAGAAATCCTCGGGCGTTTTTGTTCACAGACACTCCTACCCACATCACACAACAATCCCGCAAAAAAGGCCTGCCTATCTCCACCCTATCCCAAGCAACCGAGGGGGAGATTTCATTTTTTTTGCTTCATTATGGGAGGGATTTGAGAAAAATGTCCTATATTTGTAGCGAGAATAATTTTGAAGTATAATAACAAGGTATAAAACAGAAACAAGATGATTGACATCAGAAAGAACAAAGAGGAGTTCATCGAACTGCTCACTAGCACTGGACGTGAGGGTGTGAAAGAGGTTATCGAAGACCTCGAGGATATGGGATTCTTCACTGCACCGGCTTCGGCTGGACATCACCTGAATGTAGAGGGTGGACTGGTACAACACTCACTGAACACATGCAAGGCTGCACTGGCTGTGTGGGAGGCTATGAAACCGCTGGATCCTTCGCTTGAGACGGAGGTGAAGCGCAACAGTGTGATTATTGCGAGTCTGCTGCATGATGTGTGCAAGAGCGATATCTACAAGCGTACAACAAAGAAACGCAAGAATGCCATCGGACAGTGGGAGGACGCCGAGGGATACAAGGTGTCATACAAGTCGTTCCCTATGGGCCACGGTGAGAAGTCGGTGATACTGCTGCTGTGCAGCGGTTTGGTGCTCAACGATGATGAGATGCTCGCCATCCGCTGGCACATGGGACCTTGGGGCTTGAACATGAACAGTTTCGAGGATGAGCGTTGCTATGACGCCTCGCGCAAGCTGTACCCTCTCGTGACCATCATCCAGACTGCCGACGGCCTCGCCGCCTCGATAATGGAAAGAAGCAGCGAAGATTTGGAGGAGTTGTAAGGGATGCCTCACCCCCAGCCCCTCTCCAAGGGGAGAGCCGCTGACGCAAGGAGGAGGAACTCGTGCGAAAACGAAACGAAAAATCACAGAATTATTCATGGTACACAACCTTGTGGTCCACAGGGTTGTGTACCATTATTGTTACCCCCCCCTCGTTCACCATATTTGGGCGACCATGCGACAGTTTGGGAATATCAGTCTTTAAACAAGTCGTCTAGTACTACTACGTTCTGGATATCGTCTGAATATGCATTTCGTTTTACACCGCTGGCGCTTACCAAAACCGTGAGAACTGATTTTTTTGTTCCGGTTTCTCTACGGAATACAGACTCTTTTCGCGAAATGTCATGACTATCTTCCTCTGTCATAGACCAAGGTTCTTTTGTGTACTTCATCTCACACAAATCAATGACATCATCATCACGATCAATAAGCAAATCAATCTGAGCACCAGGTTTGCCTGTGTTTGCTCTCCACGAGTAGGTCCTAGATATCACCCCAGAAATTCCTAATGCCTGTTTTATCTGATCCACATGTAGGAGACATACGCGTTCAAAGCTTAATCCACACCAAGCATGATAAGTGCTTGTGTTTAAGCAATGTGTCCAATACTTAGAATCATTGTCTTTGTTACCTTTAATAAACTCATAGTAGAATATGGTATATGGGTCAATCAACTGAAACTGTGCTTCTTTCTTCTCCTTACCCATTGCGGTATAGCTACGTATAAAACCACAGTTTTCTAAGTTTTCAAGCATTTGGGAAAAACTGCCGTTATCAACGAACTTCCCCTCCACAAGCAACTCATTACGTGTAAGCCCTCGACGTTTACGCGCCAACAGACTTACAATCTTTATATACCCCTCAGGGTTTTTGAACAATGAGGCATATAGAGCATCAAACTCTTCGTAGAGCTCGCCCTGTGGAGTAAAAAAATTCAAATCAATGTTTTGTGCTAAGCTCAGACCCTTCTGCATTGATTTCCAATAGAAAGGCACTCCGCCCATTATCATATATCCTTCAACTATTTGCTTCCGTGTCATACTAACCTTGCGACTCTTCATATACTGCTCGCATTCACTGAGGGTGAATGGACGTAACGGTATCTTGTAGTCAACACGGTTATGCAAACCACCTTTATTCTTGACTATCTTATTGATAATCCAGGAAGTAGCACTTCCACAGATGATAAAAAGCACATCCTTACGAGCACTTGCCCAAGAATTCCAGAAATGTTCCAAAGCTGGTATCAACCCCGAAGCATGGGTATCCATCCACGGAAGTTCATCTATGAAGATAACTTTTTTCTCGTCTTCCGACTGATTGATAAGTTCCTTGAGCAGTTCGAAGGCATCCAACCAGTTAGTAGGGGTTCGCTTCACCTTCAGACCATGAGCTATGAGGGAATTACGCCAAGCCTTCAGCTGTATCGCACGAGGCGAACTCGCAAGTCCACTATGCTGAAATGTGAAGTTATAGTTGAAGGTTTCTCGAATAAGGAATGTTTTACCTACACGACGCCTACCATAAACTGTGACAAATTCAGAATACTCAGACTCATACGCGCTCAACAAGCGCCCTTTTTCATATTGTCTTCCAATTAACATAGATTCTTATTTTTACCGGCAAAGATAAGAAAAAATATTGAGATCCGAGCGGAATCTTCAAAAAAAACGCACTTTCCGCTTGAATTAGGCGTTTTTTATGGTATTTACTGCAA
>JAUNIK010000011.1 GCA_030523505.1 Prevotellaceae bacterium
TCTTCTTCCCTTCATCATTCAAGCGTGCGGTGAAATATGGACAGCGTGATGCCGCCAACGAGATTCTCCGCACGGAGGTGCTCTCGCGAGTGTCATCGAAACAACCGCTGACAGACAAGGCACTGTTTATCGTCAGTCATCCGGCAGCCTTAGCCGAACTGGTGGTGTCGAAAAAGCAACTCGACGAGAAGATGATTCCCCTCGCCGTGGGACAGGAAATCGACAAGGTGGAACTCGAAAAGCAACTCGTGGCGTTCGGATTCCAGCGCACCGACTATGTCTATGAACCAGGTCAGTTTGCCGTGCGAGGAAGCATCATCGATGTGTACAGCTTCTCATCTGAACTGCCGTATCGTATAGACTTCTTCGGTGATGAGATAGACACCATCCGTACCTTCGAGGTTGACGACCAGCTGTCGCGCGACAAGAAGAAAGAGGTGCAGATTGTGCCCGAACTGACTGCCGTGAGCGACAAGATTCCGTTCACCGCGTTCCTACCCGAAGATTGTCTTGTGGTGACGAAAGACATACTGTATGTTCACGACAAGGTGAAACAAGTATATGACGAAGGATTCTCGCAGCAAGCCATCGCCGAGAAACTCGAGACTGCCACAGAGGTGGAGCAGCAACAGATACTGCAAGAGATGAAGAAGGAATGTGCTCTCTGTGCACCACAGGCGTTCCTTCACGATATCTGTGCCTTCAAGTGTGTGGAGTATGGACCACAGCAGAACGGAAAGCCACAGGCAGTGGTGAATTTCGCCACCGAGCCACAACCGCTCACCCATAAGAATTTCGATATTCTCCGTCAGTCGCTCGAAGGTTATCTGTCGAAGGCCTACAAGATTTACATCCTTGCCGACAGCGAGAAACAGCACCAGCGACTGAAGGAAATCTTCGCCGCCGATGGAGGCAGGGAGATACCGTTCACCGCCGTAAAGGGTACACTCCACGAGGGATTCGTTGATGCCCAGAGCAAGATGTGCCTTTTCACCGACCATCAGATTTTCGACCGTTTCCATAAGTACAACCTCAAATCCGACAAAGCCCGCTCGGGAAAGATGGCACTCACGATGAAGGAGTTGCAGGAACTGGAACCAGGCGACTTCCTCGTGCATGTGGACTTTGGTATCGGAAAGTTCGGTGGACTGGTGCGCAAGCCGACACAGAACGGAGGATATGTCGAGGAGATACGCATCATCTATCAGCGAGGCGACATCGTCGATGTGAGCATCCATTCGCTGTATAAGATATCGAAATACCGCCGTCAGGACACCGGTGAACCGCCACGCCTCTCGACCCTCGGCACTGGAGCATGGGAGCGACTCAAGGAGCGCACGAAGAAACATATCAAGGATATCGCCCGCGACCTTATCCGCCTCTACGCCAAGCGTCGTCACGAGAAAGGCTTCGCCTATACCCCTGACTCATATCTGCAACAGGAACTCGAGGCTTCGTTCCTCTATGAAGACACCCCTGACCAGTTGAAAGCCACTCAGGAGGTGAAGGCCGATATGGAGTCGCAGCGACCTATGGACCGACTCATCTGCGGTGATGTAGGTTTCGGCAAGACCGAGGTGGCAGTGCGCGCCGCGTTCAAGGCAGCATGCGACGGAAAGCAGGTGGCAGTGCTCGTGCCTACAACGGTGCTCGCCTTCCAGCATTACCAGACATTCAAGTCGCGCCTGAAAGATCTGCCTGTAAGGGTGGAATATCTGTCGAGAGCCCGCAGTGCGAAGACCACCAAGGCGGTGCTCGCCGACCTGGAAGAAGGTAAGGTGGATATCATCATCGGTACACACAAGCTCATCGGCAAGACAGTGAAATGGCACGACCTCGGACTGCTCATCATCGACGAAGAGCAGAAGTTCGGCGTGTCGGTGAAAGAGAAACTGCGCCAGTTGAAGACCAATATCGACACCCTCACGATGTCAGCAACGCCAATTCCACGAACATTGCAGTTCTCGCTGATGGGAGCCCGCGACATGAGTATTATGCGCACCCCACCACCAAACCGCTATCCTATACAGACCACCCTCGCAAGTTTCGGACATGAGGTGATATGCGATGCCATAAACTTCGAGATGAGTCGCAACGGACAGGTGTTCTTCGTGAACGACCGCATATCGAACCTGCCCGAGATTGCTTCGCTCATACAGCGACATATCCCAGACTGCCGTGTGGCTATCGGTCACGGACAGATGAGTCCTGAGCAACTCGAGAAGATTGTGCTCGGATTCATCAACTACGACTATGATGTGCTTCTCTCTACAACCATCGTGGAGAACGGTGTGGACATTTCCAATGCCAACACCATCATCATCAACGATGCCCACCGCTTCGGACTCTCCGACCTGCATCAGATGCGTGGCCGTGTGGGACGAAGCAACCGCAAGGCGTTCTGCTATCTGCTCTCACCACCGTTGAGCGCCCTCAATGTCGATGCACGTCGAAGACTCGAGGTATTGGAGACATTCTCAGAACTCGGTTCGGGCTTTGCCCTCGCCATGCAGGACCTCGACATCCGTGGTGCCGGCAATCTGCTCGGTGCTGAACAGAGCGGATTCATGGAGGATCTCGGATATGAGACCTACCAGAAGATACTCTCGCAGGCTGTCACTGAGTTGAAGAACGATGAGTTCCAGGAACTCTTCGCCGAGGAGATAGCCGAAGGCAACGATATCAGTGGTGATGAGTTTGTGGACGACTGTATGGTGGAGAGCAACCTCGAGATGTACTTCCCCGACAACTATGTGCCTGGTGCCTCAGAGCGAATGTTGCTCTATCGTGAACTCGACCGCATCGAGAGCGACGAGGAACTGGATGCCTACCGTCGTCGCCTTATTGACCGCTTCGGCGATGTGCCACCAGAGGGCGAGGAACTCATGCAGGTGGTATTGCTGCGCCGTGTGGGACGCTCACTCGGTTGCGAGAAGATTGTGCTGAAGAACAGCATCATGAATATGCAGTTTGTGAGCAATCCGCAGAGTGCGTTCTATGGCAGTAAATCATTCGGACAGGTACTTGGATTTGTGGAGCGTAACATGCGTAGATGCCGATTCAAGGATAATAACGGTCGAAGGATGCTCTCGATAGAGAATGTCACCTCAGTGAAGCAGGCCGTAACAATTTTGAAATCAATGACCGAACAGTAAATCCACTCAGCCGATGCTTATCATCATCACCATCATAGTATATTTCCTTGCACTGACGGTTTACAGCCGTCTGGTCACCGGCAGTCACGCCTCTAACGACACCTTCTACCGAGGTGGCAGGAAGTCGCCGTGGTATATGGTGGCTTTCGGCATGGTGGGAGCGAGCATCTCGGGTGTTACCTTCGTCAGTGTGCCAGGAATGGTGAACGCCATCGGCATGACATATATGCAGACATGCCTCGGATTCATCATCGGATATGTGCTCGTGGCGTTCGTGCTGTTGCCGGTATATTATCGCTATAACCTCACCACCATCTATTCCTTCTTGGAAAGACGGCTCGGCGGTGACGCCTACACCACAGGTGCATCGTTCTTCCTGCTGTCGAAGATGACCGGTGCGGCGGTGAGGTTCTATGTGGTGTGCATCATTCTGCAACGGTTTGTGCTCGATGCCCTCGGGGTGCCGTTCGCCGCTACCGTGGTGTGCCTTGTGATGTTCATCTGGCTCTACACCCGACGGGGAGGCATTAAAACCCTCGTGTGGACCGACACTTTCCAGACGGTGTGTATGTTCACCGCCCTTATACTTATTATATATAAGGTGATGGGAGCGTTGGAGATGAATCTACACGAGGCGTTCGCGGCAATCATCAGCGATGAGCGTTCACGATGGTTTGTGATGGATGATCCTGTGTCGAAGCAATATTTCTGGAAACAGTTCCTGTCGGGCATTTTTATTGTGATAGTGATGACCGGCTTGGATCAGGATATGATGCAGAAGAACCTCACCTGCAAGACCTTGCGCGATGCACAGAAGGATATGTGTACCTATGGTCTCGCCTTCGTGCCGGCAAACCTGCTGTTCCTCTGTCTTGGAGTGTTGCTCTCGTTGCTCTGCCAGAAAGAAGGACTAGCGTTGCCAGCCTCGGGTGATGAACTGTTGCCGATGTTTGCAGCTTCGGGAAGACTCGGCGAGACGGTGGTGGTGTTCTTCACCATCGGCATCGTGGCAGCATCGTTCTCTTCGGCCGACTCGGCATTGACATCGATGACGACATCATTCTGCGTGGATATAAAAGGCAAGGCCGATGATGAGGCTTTACGAAAGCGAGTGCATGTGATGATGGCGGTGGTGTTTGGCGTGATAATCCTTGCTGTCGATGCTATTGGTTCGAACAGTGTTATCGATGCTATTTATACCATTTGCAGTTATACCTACGGACCATTGCTCGGTCTCTTCGCCTATGGTTTTTTTGTAGGGAAGAGGGGAGAAGGCAAAACCATGAAGGATAGTAGGGGGTGGATTATCTGGGCAGTGTGCATTGCCTCTCCGTTGTTGTGTTATGTCTTGAACGCAGTAACGGTGGCGCTCAGTGATTATCATTTCGGCTACGAACTGTTGATGCTCAACGGTGCCATGACCTTCCTCGGCCTCCTCGCAATCAACAGAACCCAGTGATTGATTGAAAACGGGATCATCGCTCCATGCGTCAGCTTCTCCCTCCCATTACGGGGAAGGCTCGTGCCGCTCGACATCCCGCAGGGTGGCGCTTTCATAGCGCAAGCGGAGAAAGAAACGAGTGGAATCAAGTTTAGTTGAATTTCCGAGTGCATCCGAGGCTCGGCAAGGTCAACTTGGCTGGGGAGGGGTCTCTTTTTTTTTAAAAAGTTTTGAGGTGCACATAAATATGGCGCATGTAGGCAGTAACTTTGCACCTGTAAACCTCAAAACAGTTATTATTATGAAAGATTTCTTGTATTTCTTGTATGTTAAGTTCCTCTGGGCAAGACTGTGTTGGACCTGCCGCCAGTGAAATGGCTTGCTTTTTCATTCTGTCAAGGCTTGTTTCTCTCCTTCCTCCGGATGGGTTCCCCCTCGCCTTGTGGGAGAGGGGGTTAGGGGGTGAGGCTTTTATTCCTTTCTAGAATCTTCTGCGCTCTGCGGCACATCTCCTCGCGCAGTTCCAGCGGTTCGACCACCTCCCCGTGGAAAGCGTGTGGAAGCATCGCGATGAGGAAATCCTCGGTGAGTTTCAGACGGTAGGTGAACAGACTGTAACCGTCGCATACCGTTTCTTGCTGCGACTCGTGGATAGGTAGCGAACGAATATATTTCGCCTCGTGGCTGTCGAATTTCAGCACCACCTTCTTCGCTTCCATCTCCGGCATCGCCATCACACCATAGCTCTCGGCAAAGAACTCGCTGGCGTTGAACCCCTTGAGTTTCTTGAAGCGTGTGGCCTCCATCGTCAATCCCACCACTCGGTCGAGAGCCAGCACTCGTGGTTGCCCGGGATATTTCGCATATTCCACAACCATATACCAACGATGGTCGCGCATCTTTACGCACAGCGGATTCACCAGTGCAGGGTCGTTAGGCACCTCGCGGTTGAAGTTATGGTATATCATCGATAGTTGACGGCAACTCTTCATTGCCTCCAAGATAATACCCAGATATTCTTCGCCTTTCGGGGCATCCTCGAAGAGCACACTCTCACGCATATCGCGCAGGTCGTTGGCGAGATTGCTGATACTCAGTGAGTGCATCAGCCACGCCGACAGCCTGTCGTTCTCAACATCACCGTGGGCAATATAGTATCGGTAATAGGAATTGCATTCTATCCTGATACTGAAAATCTCCTCGGCCTCCTCGCGCCAGCGCTGAAAGGAACGACGACTGAACGGTCGTCCGTCGAGGTTGCGCATCTCCCAGCGGTCGGCAATTTCCGACAAGGTAAGTCCCTGCCGGTTTTCCAGCAGTAACCCAACAAGCCAGCGATATTTCAGAATCGGATTCATTCAGATAAAAAGAGCCCCTCCCATTATGGGGAGGGGTAGGGGGAGATTAGGGGATTTACTTATTGAGGAATCGCTCTGCTTCCAAGGCAGCTTTGCAACCAGAACCGGCTGCTACGATAGCCTGACGGTAGTGAGGATCGGCACAGTCGCCTGCGGCAAATACACCCTCGACATTGGTGCGAGGACTTCCGTCGATAGTCTTGATGTAACCCTGCTCGTCGGTCTCTATGAACTCCTTGAACACATCGGTGTTTGGATGATGACCGATAGCGAGGAAGAATCCGTCGATAGCGATGTCAACCAACTCCTCGTCAGGCTGACCCTTGCGCTTCACAAGGTGAGCACCCTCAACACCGTTGTCGCCGAAGAGACCGAGAGTGTTGTGCTCATAGAGAATCTCAATCTTCTCGTTCTCCTCAACACGCTGACGCATCACATCCGAAGCACGGAGGTAGTTCTTGCGCACAATCATATACACCTTCTTGCACAACTGTGATAGGTACATCGCCTCCTCGCAAGCAGTGTCGCCACCACCAACAACGGCAACAGTCTTCTTACGATAGAAGAAACCGTCGCAGGTAGCACAGGCACTGACGCCCTGACCGTTGTACTTCTTCTCATCGTCAAGACCGAGGTATTTTGCCGAAGCACCAGTAGCGATGATCACCGAATCAGCCTCGATCTCCTCATCACGATCAGTCCAGAGGTGGAATGGGCGTGAAGAGAAATCCACCTTGGTGATGATACCATCGCGGATGTCGGCACCGAAACGCTCTGCCTGCTGACGGAGGTCCATCATCATCTGATTGCCATCGACACCCTCTGGATAACCAGGGAAATTCTCAACGATTGTGGTCTGTGTGAGCTGTCCGCCCATCTGAAGACCGCAGTATTCTACTGGCTGGAGGTTTGCACGACCAGCATATATTGCAGCGGTATATCCTGCAGGACCGCTACCGATAATAACACACTTTGTTTTCATTGTTGTAGTAATTGATGTATAAAGTAAAGTGCGCTCAAACGCATATCAATCTACGTTTGAACGCACTTATGCGTCGTTTCTTATATAATGATTATATCAGAAAGTGCTTACTTCTTGAGGTTACCGTAGCGGCTCATGAAGCGGTCAACACGACCAGCTGTATCAACGAGCTTGCTCTTACCTGTGTAGAATGGGTGAGAGGTGTTCGAGATTTCAATCTTTACTACTGGATAAGTCTCGCCTTCGAACTCTACAGTCTCATTGCTCTTGCAAGTAGACTTTGAGAGGAACATATCGCCGTTTGACATATCCTTGAATACTACAGGACGATAGTTCTCTGGATGAATACCTTTTTTCATTGTTTTATTCCTTTTTATGCATCGCCGAAAATAAGCGACACGAGTTAATAATTCAAATTGCGGATGCAAAGGTACAACTTTTTTCTCATTCCGGCAAGGTTTTAGCCGAATAATTGTAAAATAATGCTCATTTTCCCCACCTCAGCCCCCTTTTTCTCTCCATTCATGCCCGACTATTACTCCGCCAACCATCTCGCGTGCGTAATATTAAAGATGTAATCACCAGTGCAAATCCGTGCGCATGATGTGGATTGACGTAAACCTGAATAGCCCCAGCTACGCACGGAAATCAGATATCATTGCTACCGGTAAACAGGTTGAAATCACAGAGAAAATCCGTAAATCCCATGTTTTTATATGGATTTTACCCCGGAAAAAGCTTTTTTTTGAAGAAAAACATAAAAAAGTTGCCCGAAAATTTGTGAGATTGAAAAAATAGCAGTACCTTTGCATCGCTTTTAAAGAAAGGCGCAAGTCTTTCACGACCAAAAAGCCTATCGCAAGATAGTCTGGAGAGATGTCAGAGTGGTCGAATGTGCCGGTCTTGAAAACCGGTGTACCGAGAGGTACCGGGGGTTCGAATCCCTCTCTCTCCGCAAGGGTATTGAAGCCCAAAGCGAAAAAGGCTGTCAATGATTAAAGTCAGATTTAATTTATTGACAGCCTTTCTTTTGAGTAGCAGAGTGTTACACGATAAAATGACAAGTGGAAAGGTTGTCAGACTCCTCCCCACACTTTCAGTTCCTGGAAGTACCAAACAGCTTCAAAAGTCATGAGTCACGGAAAATTTATACACGTTCTTTGTGCATTAAAATCCGGCAAGTGTATAACGTGATTCAAAACAGTTTTTTGAAGATGATCAACATCAATTACCAAGCGTATGGAACGTCAGGTTTTAACCTTCGTTTACGTTTCTACAATGATGGGGAAACAAAATTCCTCGCGGTGAACAAACTCCTGAAGGGCAATCTTCTGAAGAAGCATTGGAACCAGAAGAAGCAACAGTTTATCCCTTCAGCACCTTTCAGTGATGAGAACAATGCCATCCTCGTTGAGTACAAGCAACGCTATGACAAGATGGCTATGAAGTGGCAGGGAAGCCTTTACGGTTTCCTGGCAGCGGTACAGGCAGACAAGTTCGGAGAGGACACGCACACCATGAAATCGGTTATTGAGTTCGTGGTTGCAGAGCAGAAGAAGAAATCCCATGCTGATGGTTCAACAAAGGGCAGTTATGAGGGCTATGAGAAACTGGGTCGCCGTATGCAGGAGTTTTGTGACTATGCTGGCATTCAGTATGACAAGTTGCTTATCACTGACATCAATTCAGTATTTGTGAACAATGTGATGGACTGGATTGTGAAGGAAAAGAAGGGCAAGGGTCATGTTTACATTTCAGCAATGCTCCATGCCACTCTCGCGCGTGCTGACAAGGAAGGTTGGTTTGATATGCAGACGGTAAAGAACTGTCGCTGGAAGGGTAAGAACAAGGAGTCCGTTCAGAAATATCATACCCTTACCAAGAAGCAATGCCGCAAGTTCATCGGTCTTACTCATGGCGAGTTGCCCAAGAACCCAAAGTCTGACCTTTACCATGACTTCTGCACTTTCATTCTCTACACCGGTCAATCGTCCTGTGATGCCATAACGCTTCAGTACGATGACATCAAGGTTATCGGCGGTGTTGAGCATTTCGTTTTCAAGAGGCGCAAGATCGCAGAGAAGCAAGCCGTTCCGTGCGCTGTGCCTATAAATCAAAAGATGAGGGAGATTATGGATAGGTGGAAGAAACAAAGTCGAGACGGATATATCTTTCCTATCCGCAACAATGAAAAGCTTGCAAACCAGAAAACAAACAATGGTGACATCAAGCATTTCATCAGCCGTCTCAACAACTGGCTAAAGAAAATCGGTAAGATACTGGAATGTGACTTCAGCCTACATACATACACGTTCAGACATACGGCAATAACACACTACATCAGCAAGGGCGTTCCAACCCTGTATGTGGCAAACCTTATGGGAACGAGTGTGAAGAACTGTGAGAATATATACTACAACAACCAAGGTGACGTTGTAAGCCGTGACAAGGTTCTGAAGGCTATTGAGTTTTAGTGAATCAAAAAGGGGATTGGGTAGCGCAACTTACCCTCTCCCCTCACAGAGCTGTGTAACACCAACACACAACAAGTACATTTTTACCTTAACTAACCTAATAACTAAAACCTAAATCTATTCCCAATTGTGTTGCGGAAGGTGGACTCGAACCACCGACCTCTTGGGTATGAGCCAAGCGAGCTACCAACTGCTCCATTCCGCGATGTAAAGCAATATATAATACTCAATTTTTGCGTCAAAAGTGTTAAGTCATATCATAAAAAATGCAAAAAACCGCACCCATTATCACTAACAGGCGCGGTCAAGCATGAGAAAAAGTTTTACCAGGTGAATAATCGCCGTATGAATCGGGCAATTTTATCGTAGATGAAGAACACCGGACGGACTGCATAAGCCCTACAGCCACCGAGGTTCTTGATGTATCGGTCACTCATGTTCTTTCCGAAATAGGCACAGGTTGTAACATTGTCATCCTTGTAGAGACAGTAGGAGCAGAAATCGCAGTAACCAATCTTCTGGGGTTTCTGCTTATTCTTTATTTTCTTCTTTGACATTGGATAAGTATTTTGATTCTATTTTGTTGTTCTTGATGCAGACCTTAATCATGGCTATGATCACGTCAAACAGGTCATCAGCCACCTCAGTATGGAAGAGATTGTAGGAAGCAACCCAAACTTTCTTTCCGTTCATAATCTGAGGATAGATGTTCAGACTTGAACCTTCTATGCTGACAGGAAGAATATCCATCAGAGACCTCTCCGACCATGCAGGAAGCGCATCGAAACGGCGAGTGAGGTCAAGTATCCTCTCCTTCAGGTTCTTGGAAAGGTCAGTCAGATAAGGGTGTTTCGTGTTGCAGTATATCCACATCATGTCGGCTGTCATAACGCCGTTGATGCCCATCTTTTTGAGCTTCGTGGATTGCTTTACGGTGGTTACTACGTTTCTACTCATATTGCTTAGCGGTTTATGTTTCATAATACTCATTTATGTCGGTGCCAGTGGTACGCAAAAATTGATTTTAACATTATTTTGCATTCCAGAAAAGACTGGTTATGTCCTCCATGTTTCCATGCTTGTCAATCTTATACAAACGCTGGTTGGTTGTAGGGCTTTTCAGTCCACCGAGCTTCATATTGTAAGGTCCTAACTTCAGATAGTCGAGGTTGGCAGGAGATACCCAGGGCGAACGATGGTTATAGCCACTGTACCAACCAACTTTGAGATTAGGATATTCAGTCTTGACATGATGTGCAAGTGCGTTTATGGTCTCTGGATCAATGTCGCCACCCATAAAGCAGACGCACGTTATATCACTGCCATACTCCTTCAGCAGGTCATCAAGCGAATACACGTCCAAAGGAGTGCCAATGTCATCCCAAAGATAGTTGCTGTGACAACCGAGGCAGTGAATAGGACAATGGGATATGTTGATTGAAAGAGTGGTCTCACAGGGAATTTCCTGAAAGACCACTCCATAGTTGACGTATTTAAGCATCGTTCTCAGGCTTTGCGTAATAACGTCTTGCAGCCTCCTTCTGACGTGCCATGCTGAAGTTGCTGACACGCTTCAGATAACCAATGATACGAGTCATATAGTCGATATTGGTTGAGCCACAGTGCGGACATTCCTTCAGCATACGCTTGTCAATGCGTCCGCAGTCGTTGCAGATAGTGTTAGGGATATTGAAAGTAAAGTAGTTGCAACCTTCCTTCGCAGCCACTGAAAGCAAGTGCTTGTACTGCTCCTTTGTCAGATGCTCCTCCAGATTCATGTGAAGGGCAGAACCGCCAGTAAGATGCTTGATGTAATGCTCTCCATGCAACTTGAACTTGTCGATGATGTTTGTGTTCTCATCTTCAACAACGTAGAAATAACTGTTGTAGCAATCACGAGGAACAATGTAGCCATCCTCCTTATCCCATTTTGCGTGCTTGACACCAACATTTTCAGCCGGTATCATTTCGCAGTTGAACATAAGACCCTGTTCCTTGTTACGATACTTCTTGTTGTATATCTCAATCAGTCCAAGAACGTCCTGTACGAATGAGTTGTAGGAAGCATTATTGGCAATGGTGAAGCCGAGGTATTCAGCAGCCTCCACAAGTCCATTAACGCCTATTGTGAGGTACTGACGGTCAATGTTGATGTAGCCCTCATCGAACAATGGAAGCATACCACAACGCTGCAACTCCTTCAGATTCTCGTTGTAGGCAATCTGAACCTTGTGGCAAAGGTCGATAACCTCATTCAGGAACTCACGATACTCGCCGTCACGCTTCATAGCGAACTGAATGCAACGGTTGAGATTGATTGTAAGAACCGACTTGGAACCAGTTGACACGCCACCTGCACCAAGAGTATAGCTGAAACCGTTATCATCAATCTCGTTACGCAAACGGCAACAAGAAGAAAGGCTGTCAGCAGAATCACTCATGTAAGTGAAGAACGAATGACCTTCTGCATACATTTCAGCAGTGAAATCACCCCATTCAGCATCTTTAGGCTCGTTGTTCTCAGTCAACAATGCCATTGTCTCAACAGGGAAAGTGAGAGGTGCCTTCAGACGCTCCTTGTTAAACCACTTCATAAAGCGTTTCTGAAGCCATGAGAGACCATCCCAATCAGGCTGTGAGCCATCGGGGAAATAGAAATTGCCAAAGAGTGACTGGAAATAATACTTGTCATAGTAAGAGATATTCCAGAACACCGCCTGGAAGTTTCTTGCACCTGTAGGCTGGTTGATAGAGTAAACTATTTGCTCAAAGCAATCAGTGATGATCTTGTCGATGGTACGCTTCTTCAGAGAGAGGTCAACCACATCGTTGGCACGCTTGTAGTAGTCCTGTCCGTACTCCTTTCCAACAAAGTAGTTCATATACATCAAAAACTCAGGTGTAGCGCAAGCCCCTGAAAGCATTGACGATACGATGAATACCATGTTGATGAAGCCACCGCAGAATGATTTGAGGTTCGTAGGGGCTTTGCTATTGCCACCAATGCCGTATGTACCGTTGTTAAGCCAAGGATACATAGTGATTGAAGCACAATAGTTGGCAAGCGAGGTCTCATCATTCTTGTAGATGAAATGGTTGTTGAGCAGATAGATATAACGGTCAGCCAGTTCCTTGCCGTAGAGCATCTTGATACGGTCAGTGAGCATCTTTCGGTTAAGGCGTATGAAAGCACCCTTTGGAAGCTCGCCGATAAGCGTAGCAATGTTCTTGTGCTCCACGTTGGCATTAGCGTCATACTTGCTACCAGTGGCAGCGTTTGAAGCATGACAATAACCTGTAAGGAACTTCAGTTGTTCCATCGTAAAGCGATCCTCAGAGTGTTGCTGACGGTACAGCATGAAAGCCTTTGCAGCATCGAAGAACTTTTCTTCCATCAATGCTACTTCCACTTGGTTCTGAATGTCCTCGACCGTAATGTTGTCATAGAAATGCAAGTGGTTGAGGATACGAGACAACGCTTCCATGCCTACCTCGTCATCACGGGAAGAAAACGCCCTCTGAATAGAGTTTGTTATCTTATCCATGCTGAAGGGAGCCGTAGTGCCGTCTCTCTTGATGATTGTAAGATTTTGTTGTTTCATTCTGATAAAAATAAAATTGAGTGTCGTATTAGATAATAGACAATAATTTCCAGAATCGTGTCAACCTTACATGGATAAAATTTCGTCAATGGCTTCTGCAATCTTTGCTTTCGGCAGACCGCCAGCGAGACGTTTAAGTTCCTTTCCCTCCTTGAAGATGCTGATTGTAGGCACGTTACGGATTGAATACTGCTCTGAAAGTTCCTCGCAAGCGTCAATGTTGCATTTTGCGAACTTCACCTTACCTTCATACTCAGTTTCGAGCATATCCAGTATTTTGCTGATAGTCTTGCAAGGACCGCACCACGGAGCAAAGAAATCAATTACCACTACTGAATGGAACGACTGCTCCATTGCCTCCTTGATATTTGCTGATGTTACTTCTAACATGATTCTAAAGCTTTTAGTTGTTTCTCGATTGCAGTGCGCAACCGATAGAATGTTCTACGTTGTGGAAGATGAGCCGACCTGATCATGTCAAGCATTTCAGTCAGCTCATCCTTTGAAATATCAGTAAGGGTAAACACACCCTCATTAAAATACAACTCCATACACAATGAAATTCTTTGTGAACTCGTCCATGAGGTCATATATCTGCTGAGCCGTTTTCTTGGCGTTCGGGTGTGCCTTGCCGGTAGTCTCAAACAAGCGTAAGTCAAGAATATGCTCCCATTCCTGGATGGTGTATGTGTATGCAGCCTTTGTTGCAGTATCAAGCGGAAGGACACCACGCGCATCCTCTGCCTTGAAACCCATACGGAGCATAAGGTTATACATCCATTCAGAAACCTTGCAATAAAACTTGTAGAGCGCACGTTTGTACCATTTGGCACCATCGTACCAGTGAGGCTTGCAAATGGCAATGCCGCCCTTCTTACCAAAGTTCACATAGCGAGTTGACTGCTCTGCAATGTTATTTGGCGAGGTACGGTTAAGTTCACGCGAGGTTGAAATCTGAGTGATTACAACCATTGTGAGACGCAAGCCCTTCAGTGACGGCGTATAGGACACACCAGTTTCGATATACTTGTCCTGTGAAACCTCGTATGGTGCAAGCAAGTCAGCAACGGTCTTGTTCTCCTTCAGATATTGCTGATTGGTAGAGACCCAAAGCTGTTTGTCGTTGGACGCACCAAAGATATAAGGCGAGTTGATCAGAACTCCCCAAATCCACTGAGGCAGTGCTGTAGTGTCGGGAACGTAGAAATATGCCGTACCATGACGGAACATTGAACGATGATTACGAGACCAAAGGTTATCGCACATTGTCTTAGCCTTGTCGTTGTTCTCATCCTGTTTTTCCGACTTGTAGCATATTCTGGCACACCTTGCAACATGGCTTTCAAATTCACCAGTCTGCACCCACAAATCGGTTGTTGGTTCTATAAAAAACATAGTTTGATGTGATTATAAACCCACCCACCAAAGCCGAAGCCGTAGTGAGTGGGTAAGTTGTGGTTTTACAATTCAATTATCTCCAAGCCGAGACCTTCAGCAAATGCTCGCTCCACCTTTGCGCCCTTGCTTTCTTTCCAGTTAGGAAGCATAGCAATGGCATCGCAATCCTGTAGAATCTGCAAATCACGCAGAAGGTAATGGCCCCAAGAGTTCTGAGTCTTAGGCAGTTTTGAAGGGTCAACAACGGTTACATGACCTTGACGGAGATACACCTGTGTTGTTGCGAGATCAAAGTTTTTCTTAACCTCATCCCAAGGAAGCCCTGCAATTTTGCCACTGAGGTAGATGGTCTTATTCTTCTCCATCAGCCTTCTCCTCCTTTTTGGCTATATGCTCATAGACATCAAGAATCTTTGTCTCGTTGACATCTACAATTTCATAGTCAGACATTGAACCCTTGAATCCCTCGTTAGTGTTGGCGAGAGCATTCTCAGAGCTTGAAGCCTGTACGAGGTAAGTTACCTTCTGACGCTTCTCCTTGGCGGTCTTTTCGTCAATCGTAATGAAAGCAACCTTTACCTTGAACCACTTGTCAGCCTTGGAGTCATCACTGAAGAATACCTCCTTGTAGGCTGCAATCTGAATGGTAGTCACTTCCAGTTCACCACTTGTGAAAGGAGTCATTTCCTCAATGGCACACGTCTCTGCTTCAGAGAATGAAAGTGCATCGAGAGCAATCCTTTCAGTTGTCTTTTTGGTCAAACCGTCCTCATGAGTCTTGTCATAGGAAACGGCACACTCAAACCATTTAGCTGTTCTTGAACGCATAATTTACTTGATTTATAGGGTTATTCGTTGTTCTGCTTACCGAAACCACCGATACGGTCAGTCTCGTCCAGTGTGTCAACCTCAACAAACTCAGTGTCAGGAACAACGCAGAACTTCAACTGAGAGACAGCCTGTTCGCGGTGTAGGAAGAAACGCTGTGTCTTGACGCGCTCATCACGCACATGAAGGATAACACCAACCTCATTACGATAGTCAGAGTCAATGAGACCGAGGATAACGTCAGCATCAATGCGATACTCGTTACCTTCAGAATCCTTCTCGTTGCCAAACTCATCGTAAGCCTTCAGACCCTTTGCAGCGTATCCGGCACGAGTACGGTCATCGAGACCAAGTGTAGGAGGCATGGCAATGGCAAAGCCGAGAGGAATGATCTGGCGACCAAACTTCAGTTCATAGTCACAAGGCAGCATAGCATCGTAAGCCGCCGAACCTTCAGTGATGCGTGCTGGAATGATAGCGTCATCACGCAACTTCTTGATAAGAATTTGATTCATTGTAAAAACTTTTTAATTGTTGATAATTGGGTTTATTCCTCAAAGTTGGATTGTTCCGGCATTGGTTCTTCAGGAACGTGCGTAAAAGCCTCAATGTCCTTCTGGAGTTTGTGGTTCTCCAGCTTCAGTTGGTTTAGAGATTCCTGGAGTGTTGTGTTCTCCTTCTGAAGCTCCATTGCACGCTTGTGTTGTTCACCAAGTTCCTGATTGTAGGACTTAATTTGTCCTTCCATCGTCTGCATCATCATCTCAAAGCGAGAGAAAAGCATGATGATGTTTCCAAAGATTGGTTCGTTACTCATATTGATTATAGATTTGAAAGTTTAACGGCAATATCGCCGCACATATAGTTTACTATGTGTTCAATGCCCTGATCGGTAAAGTGACCCTTCTTGCAGGACCAACCATTCTGATTCATGGTACACTCTACACACTCACTGCACTTGTAATGTTTCTGAATGTCTCGTTTGGCGGTTCTTCTGCCCTCTTGGAAGCCTTCTTCCTTGCCGACATCATAGAACACCTTACAAGCCACCAGAAAGATGATTATTGCCACTATAATGACAAATAGACTTACTTGCATACTTGTTACATTTTGTAGATTTTGCCGCAATGCTTGCAACGATAGTGAAGCACCTTGCCACGATGGTCATATACAGGCCAGTAATCGTGACCAAAGAAACGGCAGATTAAACGTCTGATTGATTGTAATAGCCTACTCATAACTAAATTCCGAATATCCTTGCAAGTAATCGTGATAACCAGTTTTCGTGAGTAGCATAGTATTTGTCTGCCCACTTAGCAAACCACAAAAACACTAAACAAATGACTGCAATACACAAGGCAATCAGTTCAATCCCATTAAAATATATGTTCATATTGATTAAGTATTATCGCGGACAACAAAAGTCCACTCGTC
The DNA here is from genome assembly GCA_030523505.1 of Prevotellaceae bacterium. Classification (GTDB taxonomy): domain Bacteria; phylum Bacteroidota; class Bacteroidia; order Bacteroidales; family Bacteroidaceae; genus Prevotella. The sequence continues at coordinate 16,673 of JAUNIK010000011.1, forward strand.
CATGTTGAAAATGTTTTCCAGTTCTTTAATGATTGGAAAGAATTGTTCCTTATCACGCAGAGCTACACCACAGTCACCAGGCCTACTGTATTGATAATGCCCCATATCCCAATCAATCATTTCCTGAGTTAGTGGAATACCAAGGTCAAACTCCAGATTCTCGCTTTCTCTTGGTATTTCAATACCGCCGAGATAGCCACCGATGATATGGTTTGGATGACCTACTTCATGGCACTGAATGTTTGAATGAGCTTTGCAAAAGTAGTGACAAGCACCACCACACATACCAACAAATGTTGTTATCTCAAAAGTCAGCACACGTTTACCATCTTTGCGATCAGCTTCAGCAATAAAATTATCCATTTGTTTGGTTATGTAATTCTTATGCTGGAACGTAAAACCTTCTCCTATGCTTGCAGGGAGAGGAAACGGACCATCCTGAATGTCATAGCCACGATTGAATGTAGTATGTTGCTGAAGCCACTGAATGATTTGTTCTTTAGTCTTTTTCATAATTATTCAACAAGTTCAAT
>JAUNIK010000431.1 GCA_030523505.1 Prevotellaceae bacterium
GACAATATTACCGCCCTCGGTCTCGCCTTCCTTTATGCCTGAGTCGATGCCGTCGCCAGAGGCGTTGACAACAACCACACCGCCATCCTGCTGATAGTACTGACATACATGGAAACCGTCGCCCTTTGAGTTTACGGTGATTGAACCAACGGATGCCTTCACCTGGCAGTATTCGTTGGAACAGATGCCGTGCTTCACATTACCGTTGATGACAACCGAACCTGAACCCGAGAACTCTGGATGACCCTTCACATAGACACAAGCCTTGTGAGCGTTGCTGCCGTCGTCCTCGCCACGAAGACCGTCAGAGAGGAAATTCTCTGTGCTCTTCTTCAACGAGATGTTCACGCGCTTGCCATCATTGATGTTGATAGCGGCTGAATCAGGATTGTGGAGGTTCAAACCCTTGAGCTCGATACAGCACTTATAAGAACCGTCCATATAGAACGAACCGTCCTCGGATGTGCCCGAGAGGGTGTAGGTGATTTCCTCAGCCACGGCCTTGTCCTGAACGAGGGCTACGTGAGCACCGTTGACAGTGGCAGAAACGAGATGGGCGATGTTGCCGGCGATGAGCACATGGGCTGTGTTGCCGTCGTACTTCACCTTTACTGAATTGTCGCTTACCTCGGTGTCGTCAACAACGATGCTGCTGATTGAGGCTACATCGTAGGTTTTCTGACCGATGGTGAGTGAACCAGCCGAAAGGACTGCGTCGCCTGTGATAGCGGCTGGAACGGCGTAGGTTACGCTACCCTGGTTGATGTTCAGGGTCTGTGCTGCAGCACTGAGGGCAATGCCGAGGGCTGCCACGAAAAGCATTATCTTTTTCATTACACCATTACCTTTTTAGTATCACCATTTCCTTTTGTCACATAGATGCCCTTTGGCAACTGTGCCTCAACGGCGCGCTGGTCGGTGAAGCGACCCATGAACTGGCCAGAGACGGTATATACCAAAACGCCGGTGGTTGTGTCGGCATTGATGGTATCGATAGCACTGGCTTCTGTTGCGAAGAAGAACTTCTGCACATCGGCCAATGGGAGTGAGAACTCGGTGTCGCCGGCCTTCACATTGATGTTGCCATCGTTGAAGGTGATGACTGTGCCGAGGGCTTTTACTGACTGTTCGCCATTATTGGTGACGAAGGTGAGATAGTCGTACGACTGTGCTTGGGCTGCGAAACATCCCAAGACGCAAAGCATGGAGAGTACGAGTCGCTTCATAGTTGATAATGATTATTTGTTGATGAATTTCTTGCCGTTGTTGATAACGAGACCCTTTGCGTTGGCAGCCACGCGCTGACCAGCGATGTTATAGAAACAGCCATCGCTTTCGCTTTCGCTAACGCTCTTGATACCTGTTGGGAACTCGTCCTCGCTGAAGGTTACGAGGATTGACTGGCCGAGCATTTCGGTGAGGTCGATGGTGATGAGTGCATAGAGACGGGTGTCGCTCATCTTTGCGTTGATGTCAACGGTGATAGGACCTTCTGCGCAGATCATTGGACCGAGCCAGAAGTCAACGCCCTCGAGGTCACCCTCGGTGATATTGATGTCGGCAGTCTTAACGAGCGAGAGGAAACCATCGCCTTCGGTTGCCTCGATGTCGCTTACCTCAACATTGCCTACTGGCATATCGCCGTCCTCAGAGGTGAGGATGAAGTTCTTGAGCGAGAGGGTGTACTTGTTGTCGCCCTGTGGAGTAACAACGATGGTGGCAGGGATTGGATCAGATGTCACATCGTTGACGGTTACATACATGTCATCGGTGTACTCGGTCTGTGCCATAGCACCGATTGCAAGCATACATGCAGAAATAAGAGTAAAAATTTTCTTCATAATGTATTGTTTTTAATTGTTATTTTTTTATTGGGAGCAGCGAGCCAAATACGGCTCACTGCCGGAGGATATGCTATTTACAATGCCCCCTCGGGGGCTGGGGGGCTTAGAAGCCCTTCATGACGCCGATGGTGAAATATATCGGATACATGCTCTGCTCGATGGTGTCGAAGCTTGACTTGAAGACATTGCTCAAACCGCACTGGAGTTCGCCATAGACGCCCCAGCCGTTGTGGATGTAATAGTCGATGCCGGCTGCGAGGCCCCACTGCATTGTGCGGAGGTCGTCGCTGAAGTTGTACTCGCCACGGCTGTCTTCGGTTGAACCGAGTTCGATGCGCTCGCCTGTTGGGGTGTCCTTGCGGAGGTAACCGTCGTAGGCGTAGCCCTTGAAGTTCTTGTCGAGGTTATAGCCGATATATGGACCGAAGCGTACCTTGAGGTCGTTGCGGAACCAGTAGTCGGCCTGGATTGGAACGGTGATGCTCCATGTCGATGCCTTGGTAACGACGTTGCCGTAGAAGAGTCCTTCGATGGCTTCGCCGCCCTGCTCCATTGTCATGTGGTAGCCTTTGGTGTTGGCGTCGGTTTTCATGCCTTTGTGCTCGAGGCGGAGTCCGAAGGTGATGCCCCACTTCTCGTTGAGGTGGCGCTCGTAGTCAACGCCCATCTGGAGGTTGAGCTGTGGTGAATAACTGTTCAAAGAGCGTATTGAGGCTGGCATGCCGAGTGGCATTGTTCCGCCGATGTTGTAGCCAAGACGGAAGTCGAGGCGATGGGTGAACGAGAAGTCGTAGAACTCGTAGAGTACTTCTTCGAGTGGTGTCTCCTGGGCTTTGACGCCTGTGAATGAGGCGAGGAGGAGAACGAGGGTGATTATCTTTTTCATTTTTAAGAGG
>JAUNIK010000012.1:0-15750 GCA_030523505.1 Prevotellaceae bacterium
TTCGTGGGGATTGAAGATGGTGGCAAAGAGCAACAGCAGCAGGAGTCCATAGATGACAAACGCGAAGGTGTCGAAGAACTTACTGTCGGTGCACATTATGACGAACGCCAGACAGATGGCTGTACCGATCCAGATAATCTGCATACCGGTACGGGTGTCGAGGCTGAAGAAGTCGGTTTCACCGTATGTGTAACTGGCACCGCAGATACTGAACCACCCGAAAATCAGGAGGCACAGATACAACGCCACAGTCCACCAGTCAAGTGAACCAAGGATGCTTGTATTTTTCTTATTCGCTGCCATTACCAATAACTTTTAACTTTTGGCTATGATATACAATTAGGCATCTTACATTTTTTTCTGTCAAGAATTTGAGAATTAGAGAATTTTATTTTAACCTGTATTATAAATAATTACTTCCCTTCGCTTTTCGGCCCCAGCAAGCTGACAGCCTGCTTCGGTCAGTGAGCCTAAGTTTCTTTGAATTCTCTGAGAATTTTAGAATTGCCATCCGGATGGAAAACCCATGCTGAATAGAAAAATTCTCTAATTCTCTAATTCTTGATAAAGAAATAAAATATTATCTTGTGCCAAAAGGTATATCGTTTCTTAACTTTTAACTCTTCGCTCGGCTCTGCCGCTTGGCTCAGCCAAGAACTCTTAACTTTTAATCCCTCCCCCTTCGGGGGACGGGGGCTTTTTATCTATTTCTACTACCGTATCCGATTCGTTTATGCTGGAACACACTCGCCTTTGCTTCGGATGCCGGCGATAGCGAACCGTTGATATATTGTTCCATCATCAAAGCGCCTATCGGCACACCGTAGTCGGCACCAAAACCACCGTTTTCCACATATACCGCGATGGCAATCTTCGGCTCTTCCATTGGTGCAAAACCCATGAATACGGAGTGGTCCTGACCGCGGTTCTGCGCCGTACCGGTCTTTCCGCACACGAGATAGTCGCCTCTGTTGGCTGCCTTACAGGTTCCACCCACTACCGCCTGACGCATTCCGGCAACGACATAGTCGTAGGCCTTGCGCGATGCTTTGGTGTAATGCTTGCTGGTGTAGAGGGTATCGAGCGGTTCACCCTCCACCTTCTTCACCACATGAGGGGTGATGTAATAGCCTCTGTTGGCGATGGTGGCACCGAGGTTGGCAATCTGCAAAGGTGTAAGGTTGACCTCACCCTGACCGATGGAGATACTGATGATGGTCAGTCCGTTCCACGAACCTTTATAGGCATTGTCATAGAAATCGGCGTTAGGGATAAGTCCACGCTTCTCGCCTGGAAGGTCGATGCCAAGCTTATAGCCGAAACCCATGCTGACCATATAGTCGCGCCAGGTGTTCATGGCCGCCTGCACAGTTGGATATTTCTTTCGGTTGCTCATCATGTGGTACAATCCCCAACAGAAATATCCGTTGCACGAAGTAGCGATGGCAGGGACGAGTGGCAGTGGAGAGGCATGACCGTGACATCCTACATGGAGTCCTTTATAGTAGAATCCTCTGTGACAACCGTAGGACGTGCCTTGGGTGATGATGCCCTCGGTGAAGAAGGTCAATGCCTGGGAGGTCTTGAATGTAGAACCCGGAGGATAGAGTCCCATGATACTTCGGTTCAAGAGTGGCTTCCACACATTGCGCTGCAGTTCGAGATGATTCTTGCTTCGCTGACGGCCCACCATCGTTCGAGGGTCGTAGGTTGGCGATGAAACCATCGCGAGAACCTCACCTGTCTTCGGCTCTATCGCCACGATACTGCCAATCTTGCCTTCGAGCAGTCGCTCGCCAAGGGCTTGGAGCTTCATGTCGATACTCAGCGTGAGGTTCTTGCCTGCTACTGGCTTGGTGTCGAGTTCTCCATTCTGATAATGTCCCTGTACTCGTCCACGGGCATCGCGCAAGAGAATCTGGATACCCTTCTCACCACGGAGTTGCTTTTCATAGAAACGCTCCACACCGAGTTTTCCGATATAGTCGCCTGGCTGATAGTAGTCGTCATTGTCGATATCGCCTTGCGACACCTCGGCAACATCGCCCAGCACATGGGCTGCGTAAGGGTACTGATACTGACGGACACTACGGCGTTGTACATAGAATCCCGGGAAGCGGAACATCTTTTCGCGGAACACGCTGAACTCCTGGTCGGACAACTGTGAGAGGAAGAGCTGTTGGGTGTAGCGCGAATAGCCTGGATTCTTCACACGGTTCTTGATATCATCCATGCGCTTCTCATAGAACTCCTTGGTGATGCCGAGTGTATGGCAGAACTCCAATGTGTCGATATGGCCTTTCTCCTCGTTCATGATAACCATGATGTCGTAGGAAGGCTGATTATATACCATCAACTGTCCGTTGCGGTCGTAGATGAGTCCTCGCGAAGGGAACTCCACTTTTTTCAGGAAAGCGTTGGAGTCGGCATTTTTCTTGTAGTCTTCGCTCATCAACTGGAGGGTGAAGAGACGGATGATGTAGATAACCACTATGCAAATGGCTATTCCTCCGATGACATAACGACGGTTATCAAGATTGTAGTTCTTCATTACTTGCCTCTCACTAATTCTATCACGAACAATATAAGATATGTTATGGCTGTGCTACCGCCTACGAGGCATAGCCACTGTATCCAATGAAAGAAAGAGAACTCTTCGAGGGTGAAGAACATTGTGACGAAGAGCAGGGTGAGAGGAAAACTGAAACTGAAATACTTAGCTAATCCCAACGATGAGATAGAAGGCTGGAGGTCTTCAGGACTCTCACGGCTGAGGAACAATTTCAGATATACTGGTTGCAGGAATGCCACAAAGGTGAGCGATGCTGCACAGACACCAGGGGTGTTGGTGAACATGTCGGACACCAGACCGAGAACAAACGCCATGATCAGTGACACCCAACGAGGCATGTTCACTGGCAGAAGGATAACGCAATAGACAAGCATCAACGGTGTGGCGAATCCAAAGAGATGGATGTTATTAAGCACTACTGCCTGGATGAAAAGCAGTAGCAACGCCCAACCGAAATATTTCAATGAATCTGTTGTCATATTCTGTAAATTAGTTCTGGCGGGTGGCTATTGAGTCCTGGGCAGCACGCATGATATCGAGCTGTTCCTGCATAGGACTATTGTCGATGACACACACATCGTGGAGGTTGGCGAAGTCGGTGGCGAGCTTCACTCGGATGCGATAAGAGAGGCCATCAGGTGAGTTGAAGGTGCATACCACCTTTCCCACTGTCAGTCCCTTCGGGAATACCGATGAGTAACCGCTGGTCTCGATCACATCGCCATTCTTGTAATGGGCATGGCGTGGCACATCCTCAACATAGGCAAGGTCGTGCTCTGGGCCTGTCCAGCGCAGATAACCGAAATAGCCTTTGTTGCGAATCGTACAACTGATGTTCGACTGTGAGTTGAGCACTGGTATGACTACCGAATAGTGAGTGCCTACCAAGAATACGATACCAACGACTCCGTTGCCCGACACTACTCCCATATCCTTACGGATGCCATCGGCAGAACCTTTGTCGATGGTGATGAGATTGTCGTTCTTGTCGATGCTGTTCTGCACCACTCTGGCGGCTATCGAACGGTAGCCTACAGGAATCTCAGCCTTCACGGCCATCGAGTCGCCTGTCAGTTCGGCAATGCGTGCCTGGGCTTTCGCCAACTGCAGTTCGAGTTGGGTATTGTGATCAGTCAACTGCTTGTTGACACCCTCAAGGGCGAAGTAAGTATTGACCTTCGATGTCCACGAATACACACTACCACTCACCGCATTAGCCGACGAGAACCATACGCTACTCTGATAACTGTTGTAACTTATGAGTAGCACAACACTGGCTGCCTCGAGCAATACGAACAGCAGCCAGTGGAAATGTTTTGCAAGAAACTCTGTCAAGTTTCGCATGTGAGTGATTCTTTATTTTTTGTGACGCAACGAAAACTTTGCACTAGTCATCGTCATCGTCAACGTCACCGTTAAACTATCTCATCAAGAATGAGAAACGATCGATATTCTTCAATGCTACGCCAGCACCGCGAGCTACACTATGGAGTGGATCGTCAGCGATGTGGAACTGGATATTGATCTTGTCGGTAAGACGCTTTGCAAGACCGCGGAGCAATGCACCACCACCTGAGAGGTAGATACCATTCTTCACGATGTCGGCATATAACTCTGGTGGAGTGTTCTCAAGAGCAGAGAGCACAGCACTCTCGATCTTTGCGATAGTCTTGTCGAGACAGTGAGCAATCTCCTGATAGCATACTGGTACCTCCATTGGGAGGGCAGTGATACGGTTTGGACCATGAACAACATAATCCTCTGGAGCCTCGTCGCCAAGGTCGGTGAGAGCCGAACCAACATGAATCTTGATACGCTCTGCCATACGCTCAGAAACCTTCACGTTGTGCTGGCGTGACATATACTCCTGGATATCGGCTGTGAGCTCATCGCCGGCAACACGGATAGAGTTGTTGCTTACGATACCACCGAGTGAGATGACTGCAATCTCGGTTGAACCACCACCTATATCAACAATCATGTTACCCTCTGGAGCCTCTACATCGAGACCGATACCGATAGCTGCTGCCATTGGCTCGAAGATGAGGTAAACATCACGACCGTCAGCGTGCTCAGCAGAGTCGCGTACGGCACGGAGCTCAACCTCAGTAGAACCCGAAGGTACACCGATTACCATACGAAGTGTTGGAGAGAAGAGGCGACGACCAGTGTGAACCATCTTGATCAAGCCGCGCATCATCTGCTCACAAGCAGTAAAGTCTGCGATGACACCGTCGCGGAGTGGACGGATGGTACGAATCTGTGGATGCTCCTTCTCGTACATCATCTTTGCACGCTCACCTACGGCGATCATCTTCTCAGTGCGACGGTCGAGGGCTACTACCGAAGGCTCGTCAACAACGATCTTGTCGTCGCTGATGATGATGGTATTGGCAGTACCAAGGTCCATCGCAATATCTTGCATGAATGAAAATAAACCCATATTAATGATTTAACAATTTTACAAATTATATTTCTTGAATTAAACAAACCCGAAAGCGAGTTTTTTACTTTGTTGCCACGAACCAACCGTTGATAGCTGTGTCATAGTGACTGCTCACGCCGAATGCGCGTGTAGCGAACTCACGACGCTGCTCGAGAGTTGTTGCTGCACCCTGAGCGTTCACGATGTCGAGCAACATACCGTACTCTGCCTTGCTTGGTACGATAACAACATCGTTGAAGTTCTTTGCTCCGGCACGGATCAGAGAGATACCACCTATGTCGATCTTCTCGATGATGTCTGCCTCGCTTGCACCACTTGCTACGGTCTGCTCGAATGGATAGAGGTCAACGATAACGAGGTCGATCTCTGGAATCTCATACTGAGCCATCTGCTGCTGATCACTCTCGAGGGCACGACGACCGAGGATACCACCGAAGATTTTTGGATGGAGAGTCTTAACGCGACCGCCGAGGATTGAAGGATATGTTGTTACATCCTCAACAGCCTGGCACTCATAACCAAGCGACTCGATGAAAGCCTGTGTACCACCTGTAGAGAGGAACTTCACGCCTTCCTCGTTCAATTTCTTAAGCAACTCGTCCAAACCGTCCTTGTGGAACACCGACACAAGAGCAGTCTTAATCTTTTTCATTTCAGCCATAATTATATTCTTGTTTTTTTTGATAATCTTATTACTCGATTACAAAATTACTACATTTTTTTCAATGAATAAACAAAAGCACCTACTTTATTTTCAATAAAGCACAATTATTTATCCAAATCAACCAAAAACAGCCAGAATTGAGCCTCCTTCCAACTCCCCCAACTTTGTTGGGCCCTGTCGTGATTAGCACTGTGACAGAGTGTAATTCCACCGACAAAAAATTAGCGCCGGGACTCTCAACGAGCTCCGGCGCTAACAGTATGTTTAACTAAAAATCCTTTTTTCGTAAGAAAGGATGCCTCACGGCGTCCTTGTTACCTGTTAAACAACCTTGTTTAATTACCTTAAACTAATAACTAAAAACCTAAATCTATTACTACTAACCTAAACAATCTATTAACCAATCTAAATGACTCGAGAGAAGTCTTTTCCAGTTTCATCGCCTCTGCGAATTACCTTTCTTCCCTAAAGCCGATGCAAAGGTACAAACATTTTACTGTGCACGCAAACAATTTTCAATAAAAATGCGTCAAATAGTCACCTAATTGACTTATATCAAAAGCAAACAAGCAATAAAATGCCATTTCGCTTACAGATTGATATAAATCATCCCATTTGTGCGTTGTTTTGTCACAACAACATTCCGCAACTATCACTATGTCGAAAAATAAAGTGAATAAGAGAAAAATGGCCACATATTTGCCACTTTTCATTATTTATTATTATCTTTGTGCTATAAAACGGCATTTTGCGCAATCAAGCAGTGCCGAAACAGATAAATGACGGGTAAAAGTTATGCGAATACTGATAGTCAACACGAGCGAGCACACGGGTGGTGCAGCGGTGGCTTCCAACCGATTGGTGGCGGCTCTGAATAATAACGGCGAGAAGGCTAAGATGCTTGTACGCGACAAGAGCACTGACAGCATCACTGTGGTGGCTCTGCCTGGCGGATGGCGCCAGCGATGGCATTTCCTTTGGGAGAGGTTGCGCGTATTCCTTGCCTTGCACCTTAATAAGACTCACCTATGGGAGATTGACATTGCCAATGCGGGCACGGATATCACACGACTGCCGGAATTCCAGGAAGCCGATGTGATTCACCTCTCGTGGGTAAATCAAGGTATGCTCTCGTTGAGGGTTATCGACAAAATCGTGAAGAGCGGAAAACCGGTGGTGTGGACTATGCACGACCTGTGGCCTGCAACGGCTATCTGTCATTATGCTAACGGTTGCAACAAATTCCAGACAGAATGTCAGTACTGCCCGCTCCTACCGGGAGGCGGTGGTAAACGCGATATGGCAAACAAAGTTTGGAACAGCAAGAAGCGCATTTACAAGACAAGCAATATCCATTTCGTGACTTGTAGCCGATGGCTTGAGAAACAGGCAAAGAACAGTGCGTTACTTCGTGGACTTTCTGTGACAAGCATTCCTAATCCTATCGACACTAATGTGTTCAATCCGCAGGATCGCAAAAAGGCTAAGCGGGCATTGGGACTGCCTGAGGATAAGAATGTTATATTGTTTGTGGCACAGAAGGTAACCGACAAGCGTAAGGGTGCCGCCTATCTTGTGGAAGCACTGAACCGACTGAAACAGGAGAATGCCACATTGGCAGAGAACACCGTGGTGGCTTTGCTGGGTGGGCATGGCGAAGAACTGGCGGAGCAGATTGCATTGCAGTGTTTCCCATTGGGATATGTCTCGGGCGATAAGAATCTCGCCGCAATCTATAATGCTGCCGACTTGTTCGTACTGCCTTCGATGGAGGACAACCTGCCAAACACACTGATGGAAGCCCTGGCTTGCGGAGTGCCTTGTGTGGGATTCCATGTTGGAGGTATTCCAGAGATGATAGACCACAAGGTGAATGGATATGTGGCGAAGGCTGGCGATGCTGGCGATCTGGAAGAGGGAATAGAATGGGTACTTGCCGAAGCCGACAGGGAGGCATTGCTCCACGGATGTCTTACCAAAGTGAACAAATGCTACTCACAGCGTAGCGTGGCTATGAAATATGTGGAGGTTTATGCTAACGCTCTTGCACAGAAAGGATACGGAATATGATTTCAATAACTGTCATCACTTGCACATATAACGCCTCATCAACAATCGAGCGCACTCTGCACAGCGTTCTCTCACAGGACTACGACCGTGTGGAGCATCTTATTGTCGATGGTAAGTCTAAGGACAACACTTGCGAAATTATTGAACGATACATCGAGGAGTCGAACGCGATGAACAACGGGCATTCCATACATTTCATCTCGGAACCCGACAAGGGGTTGTATGACGCAATGAACAAAGCGTTGCTGATGGCGAAGGGCGATTATCTGGTGTTTATCAATGCCGGCGACACCTTCCCTTCATCGCAGACTCTGCAACAAGTGGCGGCTTCTGTGGGCGAAGACGAACTATTGCCGGGAGTGATTTATGGTGATACAGACATAGTGGATGAGAACGGAAATTTCCTGCGTCACCGCCATCATTCGGCACCGGAAAAACTGTCATGGAAGAGTTTCAAAAACGGTATGTTGGTGTGCCACCAAGCGTTCTACGCACTGACTTCCCTCGCGCGCGCAATACCTTATAATATAATATATCGTTATTCTGCTGATGTGGATTGGTGTATCCGAGTGATGAAAGAGGCTACCTCGGAGGGTCGCCCGTTGAGGAACACCCATCAGGTGGTGGCGCATTTTCTCGACGGAGGAATGACGACCGAATATCATCGTGCATCACTGAAAGAGCGCTTCAAGGTGATGTGCCAGCATTACGGCCTCATCACAACAATTTTCCAGCATATCAAGTTCGCTATCAGAAAAATATAATGGTAACGATATACCTTTTGGCACAGAGCTGTTTTTTACCACGAATTACGCGAATTACACTAATTTTATTTTTCTAATATTATTCTGTATGTTTTCGTCTAATTATATTTCGTGTAATTCGCGTAATTCGCGGTAAAAATATTTATGCCTAATTGTATATCACTTCCAATATAATTCATAGACCACATATCATACAAAAAGCACTGACTTCCGATGAAATCAGTGCTTTTATATTTTTGATGCTTTCTTAATGCCTTATGAATAGCGGAGGATATTTCCTGGACGGATCTTCGACTTCTTCGACAGGCGGTTGAGCTTGCAGAGCTTGTCAACAGATACTCCGTGCTTCTTTGCGATAGAATACAATGTCTCGCCCTTCTTAACCTTGTGGTAAGCCTTGTTCTCAGCAGGTTCGGCTGGTGTTGGATCCTCAACCATTCCACCTGTGGTATCTTCCTGATAGTTAGAGCCTCGTACATCGGCAACAGTGTAACCGCCACCACCTACAACACCACGAAGACGAGTTGCCTCACGCGACTCCTGCTCGTATGTGCGCTTGTTGTAAACATAGTAGTCGCCAGTGACATCCTGATTGCGGAAGTCGAACATCAACGCCGGGTTGAGGGCGATACCGCAGAGACGAGTCTCGAAGTGGAGATGCGAACCAGTGCTTCGACCAGTGTTACCACCAAGACCGATAACATCACCAGCCTTTACATTCTGGTTTTCTACAACAAGTTGCTTTGACAAGTGACCGTAGATAGTCTCGAGTCCGTTAGGGTGACGAATCACGATATACTTTCCGTAGCCCTTACGAGCACCCTGATTCTTTACTACTCGAACCTTTCCACTGAATGCCGCACGGATGGTGTCACCAACATAAACCTTGATGTCGAGACCTCTGTGGGCGCGTCCCCAACGTGCACCGAAGTTACTTGTTACGGCACGGCTCACTGTTGGCATGCAGAAATTGCGAAGATCGATTTTATATGTATCAGGAATAGGCACTGCACGGTTGGCAAAAATGTTGTCCCATTCCTCATAGAGCTCATACGATGGGTTCTCCTCCATTTCGCGCTCGATGATACGAGCCAGGGCAAGTGTGTCAACGGCTTTCACCTTACGGTCGATAGGTGCCTGACTTGCCATGAAGTCCTGCGCCATAACCACCTGGGAGGAGACAATGAACAACGCTATAAAGGAGAATATTTTTAATATAGGATTAGTCATAATATACTTTTTCTTTTCATGTGACGTAAAGGCATTATGCCCATACTTTTGCAAAGATAGCAAAAATATCCCAAAGATTTTGCGATTTTGTAATAAAATCTTCTTTTTTTAACATTTTTACGGGTATTTTTTGGAAAAATGACGGAATTTCGTTAATTTCGCAGAAAAGAAATTTCAGCAATGGCATACAACGATTTACTTGGTCAAGACATAAAATATTTGTCGGGGGTGGGTCCTAAACGACGTGAAATATTGGGCAGGGAGCTCAATATCCAGACTTGGCGCGACTTGCTGGAATACTATCCCTACAAATATGTTGACCGTAGCAAGATATACCGTATCGACGAACTCGACGGTAGTATGCCGTTCGTTCAGATAAAGGGTCGAATCCTCAGTTTCGAGGAGTTCTCCATGGGACCACGCAAAAAGCGCGTAGTGGCTCATTTCAGCGATGGTCACGGTGTTGTGGACCTCGTGTGGTGGCAGGGCACGCAGTATGTGTACAAGTCATATAAGGTGCAAGTGGAGTATGTTGTTTTCGGCAAACCAACGATTTTCGGGGGTAGGTATCAGTTCACCCACCCGGAGATAGAAAAGGCCGAGGATGTGACTCTATCGGCACGCCGGATGCAGCCTTATTATATCACTACCGACCGAATGAAGAAGTCGGGATTGCTATCGCGCCAGATGGAGAAGATAACACAGACGCTGGTGGAAAAAATCGAACAAGCGGGATTGCCGGAGACTCTCCCGCCATTTATCACCGGTCCGTTGCATCTCATCTCGCGTACCGAGGCTTGCAAACTGATTCATTACCCTCAGAATGTGTATGATGTGCAGCGAGCACAGCAGAGATTGAAGTTCGAGGAATTGTTCTATGTTCAGTTGAACATCCTTCGCTATGCCGCCGAGCATCGTCGCAAATATGCTGGATATATCCTCGACAAGGTTGGCGATCCGTTTAACGATTTTTACAAAAACAATCTGCCATTCCCTCTCACCAATGCCCAGAAACGTGTCATCCGTGAGGTGCGAGAGGATATGCGCTCGGGCAAACAGATGAACCGTCTGCTTCAGGGTGATGTGGGTTCTGGAAAGACTCTCGTGGCTCTGATGACAATGCTTCTTGCCATCGGTAATGGCTTTCAGGCGTGTATCATGGCTCCGACGGAAATCCTTGCGGAACAGCATCTCATAACAATCCGCGAGTTCCTGAAAGGCATGGATCTCCGTGTGGAACTGCTCACTGGAACTGTTAAAGGAAAGAAGCGCGAGGCAATATTGCAGGACCTTGCTTCGGGCGAGATTGATATCCTTGTGGGCACCCACGCTGTGATTGAAGACCCTGTGGAGTTCCGCCGACTGGGACTGGCGGTTATCGATGAGCAGCACCGTTTCGGTGTGGCGCAGAGAGCAAAACTGTGGACCAAGAGCGAGAAACCACCGCATGTGCTTGTGATGACTGCCACTCCTATTCCTCGCACACTGGCTATGACAATCTATGGCGATCTCGATGTGAGTATCATCGACGAGTTGCCTCCTGGCCGCAAACCGGTGCATACCATCCATAAATACGACACTCAGATGGGGTCGCTCTATCAGGGTATCCGTCAGCAGATAGCGCAAGGCAGACAGGTGTATATCGTGTATCCGCTCATCAAGGAGAGTGAGAAAATCGACCTGAAAGACCTTGAGGAAGGCTACAATCACTTGCAGGAGGTGTTCCCGGATATGAGGATGAGCAAGGTGCACGGTCAGATGAAACCGAAGGAGAAGGACGAGGAGATGAAGAAGTTTGCTGCCGGCGAGACACAGATTCTCGTGGCGACAACGGTTATCGAGGTGGGTGTGAATGTGCCTAACGCCTCGGTGATGGTCATCCTCGACGCCCAGCGCTTCGGACTGTCACAGTTGCATCAGTTGCGCGGCCGTGTGGGTCGTGGAGCCGACCAGAGTTACTGTATCCTTGTCACTGGTACCGAACTGGCAAAGGAGACGCGTATGCGTATAGATATAATGTGTGAGACCAATGACGGATTCCAGATTGCGGAAGCCGACCTGAAACTGCGTGGCCCTGGCGACTTGGAAGGAACACAGCAGAGCGGTCTTGCCTTTGATTTGAAGATTGCCGATATAGCCCGCGACGGACAGTTGGTGCAGTTAGCCCGCGATGAGGCACAGAAAATTATCGATGTTGACCCCGAGTGCAACAAGCCCGAATATGCAATGCTCTGGAACCGCCTGCGCGAACTCCGCAAGACCAACATCAACTGGGCCGCAATAAGCTAGTCTTTCAGCCCCACGGAATGCAATTGATTAATATTATTTACATTATGGTAGTAAAAATATTAAACAACAAGGGGTATCCGCAGTACGGACACCCCCTCGTTATCATTTGTCAAAGCTGATTATTTCTTGTTGGCAATGGCTGATTTCTCTATTGCCAAGGCTGACTTGTAGTTCTCGATGTAAGCATCAAAACCTGCAACATCCTCGGCGGTAGGAACAATCTCCACACCCTCGTTGCCAGCGAACACAACCTCATCGAGATAGTCAGGAAGGGCAAGGCCACGCTCATTATTCACAGCAAATGCTGCCAACAGGGCAATACCCCATGCGCCACCTTCACCGGCAGTCTCCATGACAGAGATTGGCGAATTCAACGCAGCAGCAAGCACTCGCTGACCAACACCCTTGGTCTTGAACAAACCACCATGACCGGTGATTCTGTCCACCTTGACTTGCTCCTCATTGAAAAGCACATCATTACCAATCTTCAGCACTGCCACCGATCCATAGAGATGGGCACGCATGAAGTTAGCAAGGTTGAAACTGTCGTTGGCAGAACGAACAAACAGTGGGCGACCTTCGGCACAGCCTGTCACTGGTTCACCAGAGATATAGTTGAACGAAACCAATCCGCCACAGTCGGCATCGCCAGTGAGGGCATTGTTGTAGAGTTTGCCGAACACCTCGTTCATATCTACCGGCACACCAAGGAGTTCCTGATACTGACGGAACAAACCAACCCATGCATTGAGGTCGGAAGTACAGTTGTTGCAATGCACCATCGCCACAAGACTGCCATCAGGGGTTGTCACCATGTCGATCATCTCGTTAGGCTTCGAGAGGTTCTTCTCGAGCACAATCATCGAGAACGACGATGTTCCAGCCGACACATTTCCAGTGCGCTGCTTCACAGCATTGGTAGCCACCATACCCGTTCCGGCATCACCCTCAGGAGGACAGACAGGGATGCCAGCCTTCAGATGTCCCGAAGCATCGAGCAATCGAGCACCCTCCTCGGTGAGACGACCGGCATCCTCGCCAGCCACGAGCACTTTTGGAAGGATTGCTTCGAGAGTCCAGCCGAAGCCCTTTGGTGCCACGAGGGCATTGAACTTCTCAACCATCGTTGCATCATAGTTCTTTGTCTCAGGATCAACAGGGATCATACCCGAAGCATCACCCACGCCGAGCACCTTCTCGCCAGTGAGTTGCCAGTGGATATATCCCGCGAGGGTTGTGAGGAAGTCGATGTCCTTCACATGCTCCTCGCCATTGAGGATTGCCTGATAGATATGCGAGATGCTCCAACGAAGTGGGATGTTATAGTTGAAGAGTTCCGACAATTCTGCTGCCGCCTTGCCAGTGTTGGTGTTACGCCAAGTGCGGAAAGGCACAAGCATCTCATTACCCTTGAAAGGCAGATAGCCATGCATCATTGCCGAAACGCCGATGGCAGCGAGGTTCTCGATTTCTACTCCATACTGTGCCATCACATCCTTGCGGAGGTCGGCATAACACTCGTGAAGACCGTTCCAGATGGCCTCAACGCTATATGTCCAGAGTCCGTCAACGAGCTGGTTTTCCCATTCGTGACTGCCCTGTGCTATTGGTCGGTTTTCATCATCGATGAGCACCGCCTTGATACGGGTAGAGCCAAACTCAATACCGAGAATGGCCTTGCCCGAAGTGATTATTTCACGTGAATTCATAGGTCTTTTACTTTAGGGATTTGTTGAGCATATAGTACACCTCATTCATGCGGAGTTCCTTCTTGAAGCCCTCGATGGTGGTGTTCTTGTCGATGTTGATGAACTCGATGCCGGTCATTTCTGCGAAGTCTGCCCAGTACTCGGCAGTGATGTCGTAAGAGAAAGCACTGTGATGGGTACCTCCGGCGAGGATCCATGCACCAGCACCCACCTCGAACGATGGCTGTGGAACCCACAGAGCCGAAGCAACAGGGAGTTTTGGCATTGGGTTTGGCTCAATGCAGTCCACCTCAGAAGCAATAAGGCGGAAACGGTTGCCGAGGTCAACGATTGTTGCCTTGATACCGTAACCTGTCTTCGATGTGAATACGAGGCGTGCTGTCTGCTGCTTGCGGATACCGATACCGAGGAAGTGAACCTCGAGTTTTGGTTTGTCGGAAGCAATCATAGGACAGATCTCGAGCATGTGGCTCTGGAGCGACGATGTGCAGTCTTCTGCGAAGTTCAATGTATAGTCCTCAAGGAACGAGCAACCCTTTGCCAAGCCCTGGTTCATAATCCAGAGTGTGCGATACAGGCACGCTGTCTTCCAGTCGCCTTCAGCACCGAAACCGATACCTTCTGCCATGAGTCGCTGGCAAGCAAGACCAGGAATCTGGTCGAAGCCGAGGAAGTCAGGAGCATCGATATCAGCACCACCAAGGTCGTCGAAGTTTGTTGTGAATGCTGTTGCACCCTCATCAGCGAGGACACGACGGAGGGCAATCTCTGCCTTTGCCGAGTTACGAACCTTCTCCCAGTATACCTCTTCACCCGACTCGTCAATCTTGATAGTATAGAGCTGCTTGTACTCCTCAACGAGGGCATCAACCTCTGCGTCGGTCACCTTTCTGTAATATTCCATCAACGATGACACTGGGTAGTAGTCAACATGATAGCCGAGGCGCTGTTCGAACTCAACACGGTCGCCATCGGTAACAGCCACATTGTTCATGTTCATACCGAACATCAGACAGCGACAGTTCTTTGCATCAGCAACACCAGCAGCCACACGAGCCCAAACGGCAATCTGACGCTGTGCCTCCTCGCTCTTCCAATAGCCTACTACTACTTTACGAGGTACGCGCATGCGTGTGCATATATGACCAAACTCGATATCTCCGTGAGCACTCTGGTTGAGGTTCATGAAGTCCATATCAATGGTATCCCAAGGAATCTGTGCATTATACTGGGTATGGAAATGGAGCAGAGGTTTCTGCAATGCCTGCAAGCCTTTGATCCACATCTTTGCTGGCGAGAAGGTGTGCATCCATGTGATGATACCCACACACTTTGCATCGCTGTTGGCAGCCTTCATGATTTCCTCCACCTCACGCGAAGAGTTGGCTGTACCCTTATACACAACCTTCACAGGGATATTACCTGATGCGTTAAGACCTTCGACCATCTCCTTTGAGTGACCGTCAACCTGTACTACTGCATCTCCACCATAGAGCAACTGTGCACCAGTCACCCACCAAATTTCTAAGTTTTCAAACATAATTTTAAAATTTAATTGATAATTGAAAATTGATAATTTATAATTACGATTCACTACGCAATCAATCGTCAAAGGTCACATTATCATTAGGTTAATATTATTGTTTTTTGTTTTTTACTATACTCGTTAATATCTTTATTATCTCTTCACAATCGACAATGATACTTGAAAACAGACGATCATCAATATACCCAGTGTTGTGGAGTAGCCTCAACCAATAATCGGTTTCGCATGCTTCCTTGAGTGATATTGACATTTTTGCGACAAAATCGGCAGTGCTGATTCCTTGAAGAGCCTCGCATACATTGGCACCAATACTTGTTCCACTGCGGAATACCTGTTTAGACATTATATACTCCTGCTTCTCATTTGTGAGATACTTGTACATATTTACAATTCTCACAGCAAAAGCAAAGCTCTTATCCTTTATTATGTTATCAGTCTTCACAAACCTAAAATTATCAAT
>JAUNIK010000012.1:15760-17052 GCA_030523505.1 Prevotellaceae bacterium
TTTGATTTTTGCCCATAGTATGCATTAGGCCCGTGCTTTCTCTGATAATGCTTCTCGATAAGGAAAGGATTCATTGTGAGGTTTGGATTCACACCGAAGGCTATGTAGGCCATCTTTGCACACTGCTCCATCACTTTGGCGTTGTAAACGGCATTGTCAGGCGATGTGCCCCACGAGAACGGACCGTGATTCTTCACCAACACAGCAGGAGTGTGATCAGGATTCATCTTGCGAATGTTCAGTATCTCATCCACAATGACATTTCCTGTTTCCAGCTCATACTGACCCTTCACCTCCTCTTCGGTCATATCGCGAGTACAAGGAATATCCTTATAAAAATAATCCGCGTGTGTAGTACCGATATTCGGAATATCGCGACCTGCCTGTGCAAAGGCTGTGGCATAGGTGGAATGGGTGTGGACAACACCTTGTATATTCGGGAAACTGCGATACAGCACGAGGTGTGTCGGGGTGTCGCTCGAAGGGTTGAGGTCGCCTTCCACGACCTTACCCGTTTGCAAGTCCACAACAACCATATCCTCTGCCTTCATATCGTCATAGCTCACTCCACTTGGCTTAATCACCACAAGGCCCTTTTCACGGTCTATACCGCTCACATTGCCCCATGTGAAAATCACCAAGCCTTGCTTCACAAGGTCGAGGTTGGCCTTGAAGACTTTCTGTTTTAATTCCTCTAACATATTACCAGAAATAGATATAGAATGCCACTGTAATGGCGAGGATTACTACTGTATGGAAAATATCCCAACCGTTCCAGCTTGCGCGAGTCTCGGCACGCTGTTCTGGAGTTGATGTGCCGAACACGAGTCCCTGAATCTTCTTCTCGTCAGGTGCTTCGGTGAAGAGACTGACGATGATGACTACGAGACAGCAGATGACGAGCATCACACCGCAGAAATACAACCAGTTGAAATCATAGAACACAGCCTTGAACCAGTTGTCTGTCACATCGGTAGCATTTGAATAATAAACCTTTGCTCCGAGGCGTGTCAAACCGATTATCATACCTGACAGCAAGCCCCACATACCACCCTGGGCTGATGCGCGCTTCCAGCAGATACCGATGAGGAAGGCTGCCGCAATACCTGGTGCCAATACCGACTGAACGTCTTGCAAGTAGTTATAAAGAACGCTACCCACACTACGCATGATTGGAATCCACAAGATACCAAGAACCACGATAACCACTGTTGCTGCCTGACCAATCTTCACGAGCTGCTTCTCTGGTGTCTCTGGCTTGAAACGCTTCCAGAAGTCAATGGTGAAGAGCA
>JAUNIK010000432.1 GCA_030523505.1 Prevotellaceae bacterium
ATTATTTTGATTTCCTTTTATATAGTTGTGCCTAAATGTATATCACTTCCTAAAAATATGACTTTCGGGGAGTGTTTTCGAGTGTGCTGAAGATGAAAACGGTGGAATGAAAGAAAAGTGAGGGCAAAAGCGAAAAAAGTTGCCCGAAAATTTGGATTTCGCCGAAAAATTTAGTATCTTTGCATTGTAGTATGGAAACTCCATATTGCCTCTGACAACGGATTCCCTGGGCTATTAACTAAACATGATTAGCCGTTATAATACCACGTCATTAAAAGCACAACAATTTAATTCTTTTTAGTCGTATGTTTGGTACAACAAGCGTAACTCCTCAGGCAGGGGAAATGGCTGCTATTGTCAGCACTGCCTCTGAGCAGACAGGTGCTCAGAACGAGAAGATGGATAAGGCTGTTGACGCGGTTCAGAATGTGAACTCCGTCCAGAACGATTCTGCTGCTCTCGAAAATCCTGTCGATTACTCAATGGGAACTCTCGATGCCGAGTTTTTCCTTCATGAGAACTATCGTCTGCGTCGCAATGTGCTGCGCAACAAGGTGGAAATCCTCAAGCTGAAGGATGCCGAACCTAAGTTCCAGCCAATGTCGGATCAGGTTCTCAATGGTATCATCCTGAACAGTCACCGCGAGGGATTTGTGGGAAAGTATGACATCAGTGGCGACATCAAGATGCTTGTCGATTCTGACGAAGTGCCTCTTTATGATCCTGTCAACGACTGGCTGGACAGTCTGACATGGGATGGCAAGGACCGTCTCGTTGATTTCTGGCGTCGCATTCCTGGAGTGGATGTCAACATGCTGCATTTTCTCTGTATGTGGCATCGTTCTACAGTGGCTCACTGGATGGGCGTGGACGAGGAGCACGGTAATGAGTGTGTGCCTACACTCATCGGTGCTCAGGGCTGCGGAAAGAGTACTTTCTGTGTGCGTCTGCTCCCAAAGCATCTGCGTGACTACTACATGGACAACTTCAACCTTGCCAACAAGAACGACAAGAACATGGCGCTCAGCGACTCGCTTCTTGTCTGCCTTGACGAGATGGATCAGTACAAGCCTGGGCAGCAGGCTGAACTGAAGCAGGCTCTCTCGAAGGTTACCGTCAATGGTCGCAAGATCTATGGTCGTACTCACGAGATTCGTCCACGCCGTGCCTCGTTCATCGGCACTACCAACAATCCTCATCCTCTGCAGGATGCTACCGGCAGTCGTCGTTATATCTGCCTTCGCATTCCAGAGGGACACCTTATTAATAATATTGATGAGGTGGAGTACGATCAGCTCTATGCACAGCTCGTACATGAGGTGAAGAGTGGTATGCGCTATTGGTTCAGCAATGATGAGGTGAAGGACATCCAGAAGATGAATGCACCTTTCATGCAGGTGAAGGGTCTGGAGCAGATGCTTGCCAACTGTTTCAGTGCATCGAAGAATGGGGAGGGTGAACTGCTCAAGACCGACCGTGTCATCAGCATCCTCAAGGAGCAGTTTCCTAATGCCGACCAGTCGAAGATGAATAAGACTGCGGTGGGTAAGGCCCTGAAGGCGATGGATGTAAAGAAGGTCCACAAGGCCGATGGTGAATACTATCAGGTCGTTGTTAATTAGTCATCATCGGTAAGGCCCATAGGCAATGGAGCGTCTTGACAACAGTCAGGGCGCTCTTTTGGGTGATTTTAAGGTGGGGTTATCGCGTTGCCTCGATGGTGTAGGTGAAACTGTCGGCCTTGTAGTAGCCTACATTATACTCTATGGCGCGGCCTTCTACATCATAAACGAAACGCTTGCGGATGAGTATCGGGTCGTTGGGCGAAATCTCCAGTTTCTCGGCAATGAAATCGCCGGCAAGACGGGCACTGATTTCCTCACGGCTGGTCTTCACGACAATGCCGTGGGTCTTCTCAAGCATCTCGTATAATGGCATCTGGAAATTCTCATCGCCGGTGAGTGGCAGTTCGGGATTGAAATAGGAGATGAAATACACAAACGGCATCTCTACATTGCCTCGCACGCGCTCGAGAACGAGACAGCGGTCGGTGGGCTGGGCGTTAGTGATTCCAAAGAATACGGCTATCTCGTTGCGGAAGGTCTTGAAACTGATCTTCATCTCAAAGTTCTTTATCTGAACTCCTAACTGTTTCATCTCCTGAGAGAAACTCAACCAGTTCTGCACGCCACCCAGAATGCTCTTCTTTGCTACCTTGGTTCCAACTCCTTTCTTGCGCACGAGCAGACCTTCAAACACAAGTTTGTTGATTGCCTGGCGCAGAGTGTTGCGCGAAATGTTCAATTGTTTAGACAAATCAACTTCGTTAGGCAGGAACTTTCCTGTCTTGTATTCATCCGTGTTGATAAGTTCTCGCAGTAGGTTTTCTGCCTGGGGGTGCAGCGGAATACTGCTGTTTGGATTTAGTTTCATCTTTTATTTACTATTGTATAACGCCCTGATTTAGCGTTTCGGGGGCTTCAAATCGGTGCAAAGTTAATAAAAAGAAAAAAAACTTGCAAGAAAATTTGGAAGTTTAATACTTTTATTATTATCTTTGCACAAAGTTTACTATGTTCATACATAAGAAATAAAACAGTTGCTGTTTCGGAAGTTAAGAGAAGTTCTTGCGCTCCGTGGGTGCTCAGGCGCTAAGCGGAGTTCGCTTCGCTTGGGAAGTTCTTTCTTAATGAAAGCGGCCTTTGGGCCGAGCGAAG